>DSDE01000331.1 GCA_011049095.1 Fidelibacterota bacterium | reverse complement strand
TATTTATTCCACAGGAGAGAACACAGAGACATTGTATTTTATGGAGTTACGGACTTTTGAAAAATTCAAAATCGTTAATTTTTCCATACAATAGACTTTTCGGAGCAGACTCAAGAATGAAAAACGAAGAATGAAGAAAAAAATCACTTCTTTCCTTTCACCCTCTCACCAAATTTTAGGAGGAATTTTCCGATGAATAATCTGATGCAAAAGTCCCTGACAGCAATCTGGCTCAGCCTAATACTGAGCGCTGTTTTGCTTCATGGTCAGGGCATGTTTACACCATGGAGCTGCGATAATGAACTCTATTTTCATCGCCATCTGCAGCAGGAATCTACCGCGATGACATATTCTAAAGGGGCGCAGGGTCTGATTTTGCTCCTTCCGGCGATTTCCTATTCAAAAAAAGCAGAAAATGTCTCTTTAGGCGTCGCGCGTCTTTCTTATATGACTGACCACTGGCTCTTTGTGAGCTCCGCTTTGCTGGATGCACCACTGGCTACGGAACCTGCTTATCCCGGCAAGGTGTGGCGGGGTTTTGCCGGCTATGTAGATGAATCTTTCATTCGCTACAGCTCCCGCAAGGGTTTGGAAAACAGCAATCTTTTCTTTGCTGAAGCTATCTCTAAGAAATGGTATGAAAAGCTCACCGACCCAAATCCCCGCGCCTTTTTACTGCAGATGGGCCGCTCTTATCTGCGCTCCGGACGCAGCTTTGATGAGAATCTACTGCTGGGCTGGACCAGTCAACCCTATCCAAACGTGACAGCCAAATGGTGGTTGGGGAAGCATATTCAGTTTCAGGCATCTGCCATCGAGCTGAATAAAGAAACCCACAACGGCATTCGCTATAACCGATTTGCCTCCATGCATCGCGGTGTCATCAATCTTTTGAACAATCGTCTCAGTCTGGGATTCACCGAAGCGGTGGTCTATGGCGGTGTGAACCGGCAATTTGAGCTGAGCTACATTAATCCGGTGAATATCTGGCACGCCGAGCAGCTCAATGGTGGCGGTGAAGCCAATACCTTGGTGCTTTTTGATGGCGAATACCGGTTTTCAAAAGGACGTATCTATTATGAATTTCTCATTGACGATTTCCAGATTGAAAATAAAGTGCCAGGTGATCGCGAACCCAATGAACTGGGTTGGATTATCGGCTATAATGCAGTAAACATCTGGAAAGAAGACTACCTGACGCTGGAATATTCGGGCATTACCAACCGCACTTACAACCCGCCGCAGCCTTTTCAGCGCTGGGAATATCTGGGTACGCCCCTGGCCCATTCGCTGGAAAATGATTTCGACCGCTGGATGATGGAGTATGTCCTCTTACATGGTATCCACCAATTTACTCTGAAGCTGGAACATATCCGCAAGGGTGAAGGCGGCATTTTCGTTCCCTTTGATGACAGCTTTCTCGCGGATGATTGGCCGGGAGAATCATTCCCCAGCGGTAAGCTGAGCTATCACAGCATTTTGAGCTTTGCCCATGGCATCTGCATTCACCAGAATTACGCCATTGACTATGGAATTGACTGGCATTTTCAGGAAAAATCCAGCACACTGTTTCTCCAGCTCACAATCCCCTTCAGTAAAAAATTTGAGGAGATTTAACCGCAAAAAAATGCTTTAAAAAATAGCACAAACGATAAAAATTCCGTGAGGGAACTGATTTTTTACAATGGAGCGGAATATGTCACAAGAAATTTGTAACGAAAAAAGGCATGTAATTCTAAGATATATGAAAACATCTATTAAGGAGATAAAATGCGCTTACGAAAATTAGGCGGAGTCCTGCTCATTGCAGCCACACTTTTGACGGCACGGGAAATCACCGTCCAGCAAGCCGTGGAATGGGCTATGACCCACAATAAAACATTGGCCCAATTCAAGGAACAGCTCAGCGCAGCCGAAGCGGCGAGCTCGGCAGCTCTGGCTCTGGAATATCCGGAATTGAGCTATTCCCGTGAAGGGATGGATGCCAATCAGAAATATGACGAAATTCGCTGGACACTGAGCCAGTCCATTGAATTTCCCAACAAGCCGTTTTTACGAAAACAGCAAGCTCGGCTTCAGCACGCGGCAAAACAGGCGCAGTATGAAGAATTTCTCCTTGAACTGCGCACAGCAGTAAAAGTCACGTATGTGGACCTGCTGACCCGCCGCAATATCTTGCGCTTGCGTCATCGGGAACTCAATCTGGCTCAGCTCTTCCAAAAAGCGGTGGAAGAACGTATCGTCGCCGGAATTTCACCGGAATTTGAGCGTATCCAGGCAGAAATCCAGCTTGCCCAGGCAAAAAATAGTTATGAAGAGGCACGCTGGACCTTTCACAGTCAGCGCTACGAACTTTTTACACTCATCGGCCTGGATGCTGATGAGCAGGGCTATGATATTCAGTTTCCCGACTCGCTAATTTACACCAGGCTGAAGATTCCCCAAAAAGATGCTCTTGACGGGGTGGTAAATCAGCCCCTTATGCGCTACTATGAGTTGCTGGAAAAAATTGCTGACAAAGAGATTTCCTTGGCCAAAAGTCAGCTTTTGCCGGACCTCTCCGTGGGAATTTTCACTCAGGATATCAATGGTGAGAGCCGAAAAAAAGGATTTGAAGCCGGACTCTCTCTCCCGCTCTGGTATCCCCTGGTGCAAAAAGGTCAAACCAGCAAAGCACGAGCTGAAAAACGCTCCGTCGAAT
>DSDE01000389.1 GCA_011049095.1 Fidelibacterota bacterium | reverse complement strand
CCCATTGCTTTCCCAGAATGAGATGGAAAAACTACGGGAGACGAAGGTGAATACTGAAAAAATACAAATAGAGATTATTTTTAAAATAGATGACTTTTTCATAAATATTCCAATCAAATAAGTTTTTAAGTTACTTTATTCATAAGGTGCTGATAGCCATGTCTTCTTATTTTTTCTTTATGCATAAAAAAGAATCTTTGTCTAAGAGACCTGTAATCGAATAATAAATTCTGAAAATTGACCGGTTTGTGAATGCAAGTCAATACTGCCATTATGCTCTTTGATAATATTTTCACAAATAGCCAAACCTAGTCCGGCCCCTGATCTATTGCCCTTTGTGGTAAAGAATGGATCGAAAACGCGGTCCCTAATTTCCTCAGGTATCCCATCGCCATTGTCACGAATTTTTATAAGAAGCTCCTGTTTTCCTTCCCTTTCCTCTAGAGCGGCTCGCAGCGAGATGATTTTATTGGGATCGTAGGCGGGATATTTATGGTTTAGAGCTTCTCTGGCGTTAGTCAGCAGATTTATCAACACCTGCTCAATTTGTTGACTGTTACCGCTTATTTTTGGAAGATTTTCTGGCACATCGGTAATAATAATAATGTCATCTTTTTTTAGAATGGAGCCAATTAGCTGCATAGTTTCCGAAATAATTTTAGAAATCTCGAGGATTTCTCGTGTCTCTTCATCCTGTTTTGAGAATCGGAGCAGAGATTTTACGGTATTGGCAACCCGGTTTCCTTCGTTAATGATACCGTCGGCGTAATTTATCAGCGTTTTGTCATCACAGAGGTCTTTAATAAGTTGAGCGTAGTTAATAATACCAGTCAGGGGATTATTAATTTCGTGCGCAACGCCACCTGCAAGCATACCCAAAGATTCCATTTTCTCACGGTTTCTGTTTGCAGCCTGAGTCTTTTTTCTCTCCATTTCCGCTATAACCTGAAGAGTGCGGTCAATGAGGGTCACAACCATAATTTTTTCTTCTGGCAATTGGATTGGATAAAGGTTAGCCTGAAAGTATAATGTGCCGGAAAGAGCATTCCAACGACCCTCATAGCTTTTTTTAATTTGTATCTCTTCCCGTCGCATCATCTGAAGAAAGAGATTCTTGAGTCTCTCTTTTTTGACTTCTACTTTTGCACCGCCTGGAATGATTTCTGGAAGCGCTTCCCATATTGTGATGGGCAGACCTTTGATTTGCAGATTAGTCATTTTCTGAGCGACGGGGTTCATGTCGATGATCAGGCCATCTTCATTGCAGAGAATAAAACCTTCTCGGGTTTGTTCCATCAGAGATTTATGGAGCAGCTTGTTTCTTTCCAATGCTGCTTCAGTGATTTTTCTGTCGCTGACATCTCTCACGATGATTAATACTCTTAAGCCATCGTCTATTCTGGTGCCGATGAGAGATATTTCAGCCCAAAAAGATTCATTATGATTGCGTCGGCAACGCCACTGCATCGCAGAAACGGGATTAATAAAGGCTTGTGCAAGGAGAGCCTGAAGCCTTTCAAGGGTGTATGGAGCTGTTTCAAAGCCCAACTTAGCAAGTCCAAACTTTAAGAGCTCATTGCGGTCAGTCTGAAAAAGCCTTAATGCGCTTTCATTCAATTCCAAGATTTTTTTAATTGCGGGGTCATATATGAAAATTGCTTCAGGCAGCGCGTTAAATATATCCTGCCATGACTTTCGGCTGACAGCAAGTCGCTTCATTGCTTCCAGACGAGCCTCTATTTCTGATTGGATTTGCAGATGACTGCTTTCAAGCTCGGCTGAGCGGCCTTGGGCCAATTTCTGCAGGCGTAAGGTGATAGCGGCAATAACGATGAACAGTATGGATAGTATTAGGAAGCTGACAGTTATGCTTGAGCTATGTTTCTGGAAAAAACTTTCATGGTAGCCTTGAGTGGCCCCCAGCCATTTTTGATTCAATTTGGGAAGGATTTTTTTCTTTTCAGCGAGAGCAATTCCTTTGTTCAGTATCATTAAAAGTGTATCCTGACCCTCTTTTACAGCCATCCCGCACTCACCGATATAGAGTGGCTTGCCAATTTTTTTCAATTCATCTTGAAAATTATAGGTGAAGCGATAATAATCAACAATCTGCTCATCACCAATGAGGGCATCGGCCTCTCCCTTGATTACACTGAAAGCGCCTTTGCCAAAGTTTTCAGCCATCACCAGATTACCGTCAAAACGTTGGCTGATGATATAAGTAATGGCATAATCACCCCGCTGAACCGCAACGCGCATACGTTTAAGGTCATCGACTGACCGGATATCCGTTCTTTCCTGGCGGACGTAGATACTTGCCGGAACCTTGAACAAAGTTTTTGTGAAATCATATTCTCTGTCTCTGGAGTGACTAAAGAAAAAACTGGTAAGTACATCTGCATTTCCCGAATAGACAGCATCCTGGGCTGCGATGAAGTCCTGGGGCTCAAATGTAGGCTTAAAGCCCAGCTCTACACCTATCCAATGAATTAGCTCAATGACAATGCCGTTATAATGCCCATATTCATCGATAAATTCAAAGGGCGGATAAAATTTTTGCCCCGCAAAACGCAGGGTATTATTGCGTTTTTCCAGCCATGCTTTTTCTTCTTTGCTCAATTGACTGGCCAAAAGTGGCGCGGTTGACACGTGAATAAAAAAAAGGATAATTAACAGTGAAAAAGCCTTTCGCAAACCCGCTCTCTTTTTTATT
>DSDE01000104.1 GCA_011049095.1 Fidelibacterota bacterium | reverse complement strand
ATAATTATTTTAGCTTGTACAACTGTATAGTCTATCTCATTTCTCGCTTTCCACGTCTCCCGCCTTCAGGCAGAATCTTCCCCGAATTTGTGACAGCCCCGGTCACTGAGCTGCGCCGCACTGAGCTTGTCGAATGTGTCGAAGTGCGGTCACTGAGCGGAGTCGAAGTGTTGCTTAATTTGGATATGTCCGTCCCCTGACGGATCAAGCCAAATTAAGAAGATAATGATATGGAGATTTAATGAGAATATTTGGAATTAAACTGAGAATGCACTATTCAAATCTTTTAAGACGCTGTAAATAAAGCCCGAAATTCACTTTCCAGAATATCTAAGACTGCATTGCTATCAAAGCTACAAAGCTTTGCCTGAGAATCCCATCTTGGTTTTTAACATTCTTTTATTCATATTTGCCCGATGAAAAAAAAGAAGGATATTACAAATGTATGACAAGAAAATCAGACTGAAATACGGTATCCAGGAGCAGCCACCCCTGCTTATCACAATCGGATTGGGACTTCAATATGTTATGCTCAGCGTAAGCGGATTGTTGTTTCCGGTAATACTCCTTTCAAAAACATGCAGTCTGAACCTCCGACAGACCGAATATCTTTTTTTTGCCACAATCATTGTATCGGCTGTCAGCACACTTTTACAGATAAGACGATTTCGTAATCTGGGTTCTGGTTATTTGATGATTTTGGGGCCATCGGGAACATTTATTGGTAGCAGCATCTCGGCGGTACAGTTGGGCGGATTACCATTGATGGCTACAATGACGTTGCTTTCAGCACCTTTCGAGTGGCTGATGGCCCGCTCTTTAAGGCATATTCGAAAACTGCTGACTCCAGCTTTGGCTGGCACAGTCATTATGACCATCCCTATATTAATTATTCCCCTGGTTATGCCAATGTGGGCAGAGTCAGACCCTTTAAGTCCTACAATGATGCCCAATTTTTTGGCCGGCTTAGCTGCATTTGCTGTAGTGCTCATCGCTAATATGCAGAGCCGGGCAATGCTTAAGCTGTGGGCGCCGGCCATTTCCATAGCAGGCGGACTGATTATTTCTACCTTCTATGGTCTGCCCAACTGGCAAAATATGCAGTCGGCAGCCTGGTTTTCTTTGCCGCCCAATGCCTGGCCAGGTTTAGAATTAAATCTGGGCTGGCAGCATGTTCCTCTTTTTATTACCTTCATTCTGGCCACCATCAGCAGCGGTATCGAGACCTTTGGCGATACAATTGCATTGCAAAAAGTCAGTGAAGGCAAGCTGGAGCATATTGATTATAAAAGGATACAGGGTGGACTCAATATTGATACGCTTGGCAGCGCAATGGCCGGCACAATGGGAACATTTGCCAATACGACCTACTCTGATATTATGCCCATCATACAGTTAACCCGCGTCGCTTCTCGCGTTGTCGGTTATGCTGCAGGTCTTATTTTTATTGTGCTGGCTTTTATGCCAAAGTTTATGCACTTTTTTCTCGCTGTACCAGATGCAGTGATGGGAGGCCTGACAATTGCTCTCCTTCTGATTCTCTTTATTGAAGGTTTTAAGGTTGCCATTTTTCGTGGAGTCAATACTGAATCAGGTATGATAATCGGCAGTGGGCTGATTTTTGCTTTCATCGCTGCTAGTAATCAATTTTTTCCGGCATTGTTTCCACAGTCTTTTGAACCGATTACTGGAAATGCCATTACCGTCGGCAGTATTGTTGCGCTGGGTCTGAATATCTACTTTGTTTACAGACCCCGAAAATCGGATGACTTCAGAGCTTCTGCCGACGGGCAGCATATCTCAAAACTGCAAAAACATATCGAATCGCTAAAAGAGCCTCTAAGTTTTACTGAGAAAGAGATTTTTGCACTGCAGCTTACAGCGGAAGAGATTTTTCTCCATTTTCAGGAAGAGCTGAAAGTCGATGATCTCATCCACTATCGTTGGAAACCGGAGACAGACTCTATTTTTGTGGAAATTTCACATACTGCTCCCGGACGCTATCTCAGCATTCCTGAAAATTTTCCAAAATCTGCCCACCTCGATTCTGAAACCCTTTCTCAATTAGGGCTACGTTTGCTATCACGAACTGCGAGAAATATCATTCACAGCAAAATCTCCGGCTACAATTATCTTGAATATGAAATTCCTCGTGAAAGAGATGCAGAGTAGCCACATTTATCTTGCTAAAACCGTCAGTTTAAAAGGCTGCCTCATTTTGTATGTGCTTAAAGAATAAGTTTCTTGTCAGCC
This sequence comes from Fidelibacterota bacterium, assembly GCA_011049095.1. Lineage (GTDB taxonomy): Bacteria > Fidelibacterota > Fidelibacteria > Fidelibacterales > DSDE01 > DSDE01. The sequence goes on along the minus strand of DSDE01000104.1, from coordinate 467 downwards.
ATTAGCCGCTCTGGCTTTAGCCCGAAAAGCTGTGCAAGATGAAAACAACTGACAGCTATATTCAAAAAGGCAAAAAATTGTGCCAGCAGTTTATTTTATTTCAATCTGATATGGCATAATCAGATAGGGTTGATCGTCGAGAAAGACAGGCAGAATTGCCATCACTTTTTCCCAGCCCGGAAAGATCTCATCCATCAGCTCAATCCGTGTCTGCACTTTTTTCCCTTTAAGCATTTTTTCGAAGGGAGATTCAGCGCGGGGATATTCAAGAATATTTACTTCCTGATGCGCTTCGATACCAGCTGCGCTTTTCGCAATATTAATGCTGTGATGCAAGCCGCCAATTTCATCAACCAGGTCTAATATTTTTGCCCGGCTGCCGCTCCAGACGCGACCGGCTCCCACATCATGAACTGCCGCTGTGTCAAGATTTTCTCTGCCCTGCGCAACCTTAGTAATAAAGGTTT
>DSDE01000246.1 GCA_011049095.1 Fidelibacterota bacterium | reverse complement strand
GTGAATTTCCGTCTGGCCATCAGCGCTCAGCAGATGTTTGATTCTAAACAGATTAGCTCCGGCGCCGGCTGGCAGTTTGGCGGACAGTTTACCTGGAATCTCAACACTCGAGTCGGTCTTAATCTGGCGCTTGACTATGATCATATGTACTTGCAGCAAGATACAGTTCTGCTTGAATGGGATTGGGCTTACTGGGACCAGCGCTACATCGACTGGCTGCTGATGGGCGCTTCTGCCCAGGAAGTGGATTCACTGAGTCGTCTTTTAGAATATTGGCGGGCCGATTCCTCTTTTCATGGTGTCTTTGAACCGCATCAATGGGTGCAGGAGTATCGCTTTGCCGCAGGTATTCAGCTCAGACAGCCCATTACAGAAAAATTGCTGTTTTACACCGACCTGAATGTGGGTTTTGATAGATATCAGCGGCGCCTGAAAATGGTAGAAGACTGGATGAAGATTTTTAAGTGGAGCTGGGACAGCACCAGCTATGCCAACGGCGATTATGAAGAAAATAAAATGGAAGTCTATCAGACGCTCAGTGATCTTCACAGGGAAAATCCTGAGATTTATCACCTTAGCTATAATGATTCTACGAAAGTCTATTCCTTTCGCTATGATTATTACCGGTCGGTGACCCATTTTGCCCCCAACCGCAGCGGCATCCGCTATTTTGCTGCGCCGCAGCTTGGAATGCGTTACGCCATTAATGAAAGTGTCGATCTGGACTTAGCTTACAACACTGTCTTTTACCTGCAAGGCTCTTTTGCAGAAAAACTGGATGATTTCTTCAAAAGCGGCAGCGGCGAAAAATGGTTTCCAATGAGGGGAAAACAGCAGTTTAAACTTGGATTAACTTTTAAATATTGATGTGAAACTGATGATGAATAGAAAAATTTTCAAGATAAAAATGATTTTTGCGGCGCTATTGCTGACATTCTCAATGGGAAATGCTCAGAACTTCGGGTTGACGCTGCGGGGTGATGGCGCATTCCCAATGGGCGAATTAAGCAATTGGTTTGATAACGGTTACAGCGCTTCGGCGGCCTTTGGCGCCTTCAGGGGCAATGGCTGGTTTGTGGAAGCAATGATTTTTGGCGCCCTTTATAGCAATGAGAAGCCCATTTTAGATTCTGATGAGCATGTACAGCTTCGGCTGGAAGCAGCGGGGCTCTGGGTCAGCGGCGATTATTATATTTGGACGCGAGGTGTGATTCGCCCCTTTTTCTATCTGGCTGGCGGCCCTTTTTATTGGAAAGGGGTGCGTGGCGAAGTGCCGGAGATTTCCCCTTTTCCAAATATACCTGAGCGGATTCTGGAGGAGTGGAATATGGGTGGTGAAAGTGGCTTGGGACTGGCTTTTGTTCCGACAGAATCGCTGCATTTGCTGCTTAATGCCAATTATCGCTTTCTGGTGGGCTCCCTTTATCCCACCATGCAGGAGAATGTCGGCATCGATGGTATCAATGGCTTTTCGTCCTTGAATCTTTCTCTAAGAATCAGATTTTTATTCTAAAAAAGGATAGATACGATGAAAAAAATGATGCTCCTTCCGTTATTATTAACCTCACTGCTCTTGGGAGAAGGTGAATATGGCCTGAATTGGGCTAATTATGATTATATGAACCAAGATGATGTCACCCGCAGCGCTGTGTGGAATCCGGCCACCGACCATGTGCTGCTTTCGACTCGGATGGGCTATCCCCGTATTGTTATTCTCGATGCGGAAACTGGAAATTATCTGGGCGAGATGGATACTAGCGGACTTGGCGCTCGCGGTGCAGCAGAGGAAGGGCTTGGTCTGCTGGCGATTTCCGATGACGGCTATATTTATGCCTGCAATCTGGGGCACGATCTCTATGGATGGAATTTTACCGTCTGGCGCTTTGATGATGAAAATGCTACGGCTGAAATTGTTTTTGATGAGATGGTGGATACCGACCAATCTAGCGGTTACGAATGGTGGGGCGCTTCACTGGCAGTTGTCGGTTCCGGCACTGATACCTATCTTTTTACATCGGGCTGGCAGAATGATGCGATCCTTGTCCTGAAAATGGGGCCGCGAAATTATTTTGAAGTGCATGATGTCATACCCGCCCCGAGCTGGAACAGCGCCCGCCATGGCATATCGCCGGTGACGCCGCAGGGACCTTTTTGGATCAATGGCGCAGGGGATACCACACCGCCGGTGAGACTCATCGGCCGGGAAGGGGAAATTTATGCCCAGGCGCCTGACTCGCTCATTTCAGCAGGTGGCACCAGCGGTGTGCTCCATTGGCAAGTGGGAAATATTAAAGTGGTGACGGCTATTAACGGTTTTCTCAATAGCACACTCCGCAGCGCCCGCTACAGCGAAGACGAGCTGGGTACCATCAGCTTCGACTATCTGGGGGGAAACAGTGACAGCCTGATGCTGGCTTATCAAGGCGCCACGCTTTATATGAATCTTAATTGCAGTGGCACGATGAATTATGATCCCACTCGCCACGCCCTCTACACTGTTATGGGCAATAATTCGGTGGCTTCGGTGGACCTCAATCCCCTTATCAATGTCCGTACACCGCGGGATGCTGGTTTTCTCGCGGTGCGGATTGACGGGAAAAATAAAGAATACACCCACTATGACTATTTGGGAATGTCCAGCGATCGCGATTTATACCTCACCTGGGATGAAAATGCCCTCTATTTTGCAATGAGCGGTTCGTCACTTTTTGATGCTTATAT
>DSDE01000036.1 GCA_011049095.1 Fidelibacterota bacterium | reverse complement strand
GGTCTCCAATACGGGCTTGCCGAGGTGTAATATCTATATAAGAGCTGGGTGCGCCATAGAGAATGCCTGAAAGGAGAAAGGCGAGCATCAGTTTGTGATGAAAAACTCTCATCGGAATAGTTTCCCTCGTTGTTTAAAAAACTTAATCAGGGGTAAGACATAAGACTCATCCGTATTGATGCTGATGAGGTCTATGTGGTTGATTTTTGAAAGTTGTTCAAGTTCTTGCTGACGCTGCAAAAAGCTTCCCCGATACCTTTCACGCAATCTGTTATCAGTTGTATCTGTGAGAATCTGCTCGCCGGTTTCTGCATCATGTATCATCATCAAACCAATATCGGGAAGCGCTCTGTCCAGAGGGTCTAACATTTGCACCAAGACGACATCGTGTTTATTGTTTAAAACGCGAAGCTCTCGTTCAAAATTAATTTCATAGAAATCGCTGATGATAAAAATAATTGCCTTTTTGTGGAGCACTTTTGAAAGGAACTGCATACCCGCTTTAAGGTTTGTTGCTTTGGCCTCATATTCGGTTGTGAGCAGCTCCCTAATTATACGCATCGCCTCTGATTTGCCTTTTCGCGGAGCTATATAGCGCTCAATCCGGTCAGAAAAGCTCAATAGCCCGACTTTATCTCCATTATTAATAGCGCTAAAGGAAAGTACAGCACAAATTTCCGCGGCAACCTCACTTTTGAAACGGTCAATGCTTCCAAATTTACCGCTGCGGCTGACATCAATGAGAAAAAAGACAGTAAGCTCGCGTTCTTCTTCCATAACCTTGATGTAGGGTGCTCTTTGTCTAGCGCTTACATTCCAGTCAATCAAGCGGACATCATCGCCAAATTGGTATTCTCTGACTTCCGCGAATTCCATACCGCGACCTTTAAACGCGCTGTGATATTCGCCAGAAAATAGTTCATTGACCATCCTGCGGGTCTCAATTTCTATGAGGCGAACTTTTTTCAGAAGCTCTGAACTTAGCATAATAAATCAGGGAACAGGTATTTTATCAAAAACGGATTTGACGACATCCTCAACTGTAATTTCTTCCGCTTCCGCTTCAAAAGAGAGAATGATTCGGTGACGAAGCACATCATAGGCCAGGTCACGAATATCTTCAGGTGTGACATATCCACGACGATTTAGAAAAGCCAAAGCTTTTGCTGCAAAAACTAAGCTCAGCGAAGCTCTGGGGGACGCACCAAACTCAATGAGTGGCTTCAGTTTGCCCAAGCCATATTCTTCTGGATAGCGGGTTGCAAATACAATGTCGGTTACATAACGGTGTATTTTTTCATCTACATAAACCGTTCGCACAGTTTCTCTGGCTTTGAGTATCTGCTCGGCGTCTGTAACAGCTTGAAGTGTTGGCGCTATCTGGTTGCCGGCCAGTAGCTTAAGGATCTCCAGCTCCTCTTCTTTTGAAGGGTAGCTGACTCTGATTTTAAGCATAAAGCGGTCAACCTGAGCTTCTGGCAGGGGATAAGTGCCTTCCTGCTCGATGGGATTTTGGGTCGCTAAAACTAAGAATGGTTCCTGGAGCTGAAAGGTGGATTCTCCAATTGTGATTTGCTTTTCCTGCATTGCTTCCAGCAGCGCAGATTGGACCTTAGCGGGGCTACGGTTTATCTCATCAGCCAATATGATATTTGCGAAAAGAGGTCCCTTTTTTACGTCAAATGAGCCGGTGTGCTGATTGTAAATTAATGTGCCAAGCAAATCTGCAGGTAAAAGGTCGGGCGTAAACTGAATCCGCTGAAAACTTGTGTTAATTGTTGCAGCCAGTGATTTAATAGTCAGTGTTTTTGCCAGGCCGGGCACACCTTCCAATAGAATATGACCACCGGCCAGGATACCAATAAGCAGCCTTTGCACCATCTGTTCCTGTCCGATGACAGCTTTTCGCAATTCACTTTGTAATGCGGGCAAAAAAGCGCTTTGCCGACGGATTTCTTCATTTAGCAACTGTAGGTTAAATTCCATATTTTTATTCCGTTACTACTTATTTTGGACTTTTATGTCAATTTCCTGGGATACTTCATCTTTTGGCGGGGTAATCAGCCCTCTAAGTGTTGGTATCTCTTCAATCGGTTTGCCTAAATTATCAAGCTCAAACTGTACCGCTTCAATAAGTGGATTATTAGGGTAGTCAGTGATGAAGCGATGGTATTCATTGGCTGCTTCCTCATATCGCTTCACATTATTGGCCAGGAGAAATCCGGCCATAAATCGGGCTTTGAGTCCCTCTTCGCTATGGGTGAATTGGTTGGCCAGCCTTTGAAAGGCTTTGATTGCCCCATCCATATCAGACAGTTGATTCATATGGATTTCTGCCATATCGTATAATGCTTTGGGAAGCATTTCATATTCTGGAGCTTTGTCAGCAAGCTGAGAATATTCTTTTATCGCCAGATCATATTTTTTCTGAGCTTTTGCGTCCAGGGCAGCGTTATAGATTTGGTCTGGTGTTCGCTTGTCACAAGCGGATAAAAGCAGCAGCATAAAGAGAGGCATTAAGACCTTTTGCATAGCGATTCCTTTCATTTTTATCGTGTTCACGGTTTCCTTTTAATTTTTTATTTTCATTTAGTTCCAAATTTAGTGCAGAACGGTGTGATTCGAAACTTAAAAAGCATACAGAAGCGCCAGAATAAATTTCACATCAGCAGCTTTTCCAAAAGAATAGTTCGCAGCCGGGTCTTGAAGTGTTAGAGGAATTT
>DSDE01000444.1 GCA_011049095.1 Fidelibacterota bacterium | reverse complement strand
GTTTAATGACTCTCTTTCAGCAGGTCCAGGCTTTTCTTCAAGAGAATGGGACCCGCTATCTGATTAATGGCAATCACGGCAATCAGGGTCGTGCTCAGGTCTGCTGCCCAGGCGCCCTGAAATGTATGCTGAATAATTGTTACCAGGCCAAGTGAAACGCCTGCCTGAGAAAGGTATCCCAGCCAAAGGTAGCGGACGCTGTCGCCTCGCTTTTCCGACAACCACACAGCCGGAGCTGTTGACAGAAACATCAGAAGCATTCTCAAGGCCACCAAGCTGAGGGCTAGCATCCAGGAATTGACTAATATGGAAAAATCAATGCGGGCGCCGGCAATCGTAAAGAAAATAATATAAAAGGGCAGTGAAGAGCGCTCTACATTATGTATCAATTCCGCACCAAAACGGCTAAAATTTTGTACCACAAAGCCCGCTACAATCAAAGTCAGCATCGCTTCAAGCTCCAGCAGATGGACGGAAAAAAATGCCAAAACAGCAACTAACAGAATCAGCAACGCCAGATCATCACGCAAAAAACGGATTCCCACAATGAGAAGGCCGCCAACAGCCCCGCCGATTAATGTGCTGATTACAATATGCGTTCCGATGGTATAGCCGGCCTGAAGCAAAGAAAGCTGGCCATTATCTGAAAAAATAGAAACAGCCAGAGTGACAGCCGCTGCAAAACATACAATGATAATCAAATCGATAAAAACAGCAACCCCCAGTATAAGATCGGTATTTTCCCCTTTAGCATTGCTTTCTTTTATCACAGCGATGGCAGTAGCAGGAGAATTGGCCACCATCAAAACACCTATAAGCAGGGCGATAACTGTCGTTTCTTCAAGAGAAAAACCATGAAAAAAAGGAATATCGTTCCGGAATAGAATCAGGCCCATTATAATGCCGCCGCTGATAATGATAAGCTGAAAAAATGTGATTAGAGAATAACTGCGAAAACGCTGCCGAATCGTCTGCCAGCGCAACTCCCCGCCGGCGGTGATGGCTATCAGACTGAGAGCAATAAAATCTATAAAATTAAGCGCTTCAATGTCTTCGCGGCGAATAATATTCAAGCCCGATGGCCCCGCAATGATGCCATATAGCAAAAATCCGCTCAGCATAGGAATCAATAATTTTTTCTTGGTAAATTGTCCGGCAACCAGCGAGGAAACCAATAATAGACCAAGGACCATTCCCGCATTATCAGCAAACTGCAGCTCTTCTGCAAGGGGAAAACTGCGGACAAGAAAAATGATGAGCGTCAATAAAACGACAACAAAATAGATCATTCTGCTTTTATTCTCCTCGCGGCAAACCAAAAAAGCAGATAACTGACCACATATTGCACCGTAAGCGCGCCTAGAATCTGTCTGGCCATCAGGCTTTCTGTCAGCATCAGCAGATTAATGCCCACGGCAATGCTGAGATTTCCCAAAGCAAATTTTGCCGGCTTTAAATAATTTGCTGTTTGCGACCCAATCACATCCTTTCCAAAATAAATCTTATATGAGATATCTTTGCTGATAAAATGCCCAAAAAATGCCGCTGCACCCACAAAAAGGTAGAGCCATGAGACCTGCAGACTGAGACCGGCAAACAACAGTAAAAAGAAGTAAGCCGGCTCTTCCAGCGGCTCTAAAATCCGTCTGGCAGCGCTTCGGCGCATACTGAAAGTTGCTATCATTGAGCCCAGCACAAAATTCATAAAAATGGCATTGAAGCGCAGATAGAAAGCAATGCCCGAGCTTATAAAAAGCATTGCTATCAGCCAAATTAAAAATTCTTGAGAATGTCGGATTGTGTGTATTACATAAACAGTGATTAGACCCAGAATGATGCCCAGGAGGAGCTCAAAAAGCAGAAGCAGCAAGTAGTGAAAAATTGATTCGGCAGAGAGAATAGGGGAAACAATGCCTAAAAGTAAAATTGAGATAATTCCACTCATCGCAGCCAGTGATTGTACCAAAAAGCCAAAACTGCTTTTATCCCTGAAGCGATTGCGCAAAAGAGTCAGCGCCATTGGAGAAAGCTCCGTTCCGGCAATCCCAAGCGCGAGACTTCCTAATAATGCATCGAAAAAATTCAAGCCAAAAGCAGAGAGCAGAGCCAATACCACGATGGTAATCATGCTGAATGTAAAGAGACCTTCCTGCAAGGAAAACAGCAAAACCGCTCGTGTATAACGCCGGATATCCTGCCAGCCAAGAAAAAGTCCGCTATAGAGCCCCAGCCAGCCAAGACTCAAATGAACGACAGGATGTATCTGCACCTGACTCTCCACATCAAATATCCCAAATCCACCAGGCCCCAGCAAATAACCCAGCAGCGGCATCGAAAATATAAACATAAGCTGCATCTCAATCTGCATTTTGCCTTTTTGACGACTGTAAAAAGCGCGGGAAATCAGCAGCAGCAAGACAAAAACTAAAATCAGGGCAGGTATCAGACGCATAGCAAAATTTATATATCGCAAGCATGATGACCAACCACTATTTTGTCTCTTAATTGATTTTATTCGTAAAAAACAGCCCTCGCTATCCTATCCTTGAAGCAATCTTGCTAAAACACCACATCTGTCCAAAATAAAATTTTCCATCGACAAATTAGATTATGCTGACTGTCTTAATCCGGGCCTTCACGAATTCGGGAAAAAGAAGATTGTGTTTGAAGGCGGAAAAGAGACGTGGCGCGATGAGGAGCACAAAACGGAAGCCTACAATAATTATTTTAGCTTG
>DSDE01000048.1 GCA_011049095.1 Fidelibacterota bacterium | reverse complement strand
TATTTATATTAACGCTGACATTAGTATTATTTTATAGCTGTAGTTCAGACCCGGCGAAACCAGAAGAAGAAACACAGGATGTACATGTCTGCGGACATCTTTTGGAAGGACCCGCCTATAGCATCAATGCTTTTTCATCAAAACAAGCCGCTTTAGATGCAGCGACTGCCAATGCAGAGAATCTGCTGCAAAACCGGCTTCACACCCGCTATGACCTGAGCCTGCCGCAAAATGGCGACAACTATGAAGGCTGGCTTGCTTATAAACCAATTAAGCCGGAAGCTGGCGATGGCGATTTTGTCCTCTACAGCACAAAATCTCATAGCGAAATGCAAATTACAATACAGCCTTCTGACGCTGAAACCCTGATAGCGCCAGAGCACATTTGGGACCATTCTGACGATTGCGAGCTTGTAAAATTTAAGGCAGTTTATCCGCTGGAAGCAGCCAAAACTTATGTCCTGCATTTCCAGTCCGAGACTCACACCAGCGTCTCTGTCCTCTTACCGCGATATGCCGGAGAAGAAGACCATGACCATTAGACAGATATTTATTTTTTTGTCTGCCATTATTCTTTTGTTGCCCGAAATAAGCGGCGGCGCTGAGATTCACGGCCGGGTGCTAAATGAGCGCGGCGAGCCGGTCTTGCATGCCGCCGTGTCGCTGGATTCCCTGGAAATCGGCGCTTTCACCAATGAGCAAGGGCGTTTTCTCATAGAGAACATCCCTGCCGGTGATTATCTGCTGCAGGTGAGCCACATTGGCTGCCTCTCCTGGAACAAAATACTGTCTCTTACGACAGACGAACATCGGGAACTATTGATTCGATTGCAGCGGGATGTTTTGAAAATGGAAGAAATTACAGTGGTGGGCGGCGTCAAAGCTTCCGAACTGCTAGACAGTTATCGCCCATTGGCCGTCCTTGGGAATGAACAGCTTGCCCTGCGCCCCAATGCATCTTTGGGACAAGCAACTGCAGCAATTCCCGGCGTACAGATGCTTCATCAGGGACCAAATGTCAGCAAGCCGGTCATTCGGGGCCTCAGCAATCAGCGAATTGCCATCGTGGCTGATGGCGTGCAGCTTGAAGCCCAGCAATGGAGTGAACACCATACTCCGGAACTGGATGCCTCGGCTGCCACTAAGATCGAAGTGATTCGGGGTCCCGCCAGCCTTCTTTATGGCGGCGATGCCATTGGCGGCGTGGTGCAGGTGTGGAATGCCTATCAGAACGGTAAAATTCCGGAAGCTTTTCAAGGTCGGCTGCGACTGGGTTTCGGCAGCAATGATCTTTCGAAAAGCGCTGATATTCGCTTGGTTTGTGGCAACGGCAAAAGCTACATGCTGCTGAATGCCGGCGCTAAAATCACAGATGATTATGCTGTACCCGGTGACCATTCCTTTTTGATTCGACAAGCATTCACAGCTTATCAGCAGGAAAGACTCCACCTTTCTGCCGGAATGAAACGAGGCGAGACAGTCCTTCGCCTGAATCTAAAACACTACTATGAAAAACAGACATTGCTGGGAGAAGGCCACTGGCACAACAGCGGCGGCGGCCCGGATGGCACCGAACCCTGGTATCATGTAACGGGCAGCATCAGCTCACCAACCCAACACAATACCATTCAGCTTCAAAGCAGTTCACAAACGAGTATAGGGGTCTGGAATTTTGATCTCAGCTATCAGACTGACCACCGCCAGGGAATTCCCGAAGGGATGAAACCGCAAATTGATTTAAAAAGCCAGACAAGCGCCGGGAATGGCCGATTCGTTTATGGAAACGAAAATTATTCTGGCGCTGTGGGCATTTCACTACGGCACAAAGCCAATCGAAGCCTGGGGCCCGAAACACTAGTGCCAGATTTTCAGCAGCAAAATGGCGGACTCTTTCTCTTTCAGCAGATGCGCTTTGGCAGTGTGAAAATCTCCGGCGGGCTGCGGCTCGATATGCAGCAAGTTCAGATCTCTGAACAGCAGTTTTCTGCAAATGTGACTATTCCCGCAGGAACAAAAAGCTATGGACCCATTCTCAGTGGCGGGCTGGGCATTGTATGGCGGCCAATGGATTCCGGTTTAGCAATTTCACTGAATAGTGGCACAGGGTGGCGTGCTCCCACAGCCGTTGAACGCTATATCTATGGCGTGCATCATGCCAGTTGGCGTTTTGAGAAAGGTGATCCCAATCTGGACATCGAGAAAGCCTGGAATACAGAGTTGATTTTCCGCTATGGCAAAGGACGCTTTTGGGGAGAAATGGCCTTGTGGCGAAACGAGCTGCAGCAGTTTATCTTTCCGTCTCCCACCGGTGAATTTAGCGCATTAAGCCAAATTCCCGTCTATGAGATTGGTGGCAGCAATGCCCGTCTGGAAGGATATGAAATCTCGGCTCAGCTTCAAATCACCAATTTCTTTTCAATCCAGGCGGGAGCTGATGGCGTCAGAGGACAGATTTTAGAGAATCTAATAGACAGCGACGGAGACGGGGCAATCGAACCATGGCTCCCTTCAATGCCTGCAGACCGACTCAGTGGCGGATTCACACTGCATGAAAATCACAGCGGCGCTTCTTTGTCGCTGACTGCACAACGATATTCAGCTCAGAAAAGGCTGGCGGAATTTGAGAATATTCTCAGCAACGACAGCGATCTGGACGGCGCCAATGACCAGGTGCAGCCCAATAGCCATACCCTACTTAATCTGCTCATAGGGATTCCCTTTAAGTTCTTAACATATAAGC
>DSDE01000517.1 GCA_011049095.1 Fidelibacterota bacterium | reverse complement strand
ATGAGATACTGATCAAGCAAAGATTTATCAAAACCGACTTCATAAGAGATGGTGCGGGCAAGCCCAAGTGAGGGATTACCAAAATAATTGACTTGTGAAGTGGAGAACTGATATTCCAGCTCGAACATATTTTCGGCGCTTGGCAACTGATAATAATGCCCGTAGTTAAAGAAAAGCTTTGCTGTTTCAGAAATGGGATGTGAAATTCCCAAGCGAGGACTGACTTTGAACTGCCACTCGGCCTTTTCCTTTAGGCTGTCTGGCACATTTTCCATTTCATTCCAGGCCTCAGGAAAACTACCAAAGAAATTCACATCGTACAAACTTGCGGGTTTGTACCATTCACTATTGGGAGCGATAAAATCACCAACAAGACCCAGAGTTGTTACTAATCCCTCAAATTCCAGCTTGTCTTCTACAAACATACTGAGACGATACGGATTCCGGTTAAATTTTGTGTAATACTGGCCATCAGGCAGGGGATTGATACCGCGCATAAAGACACTCAGATTATCGAATGTAAAATCAAGACCAGCTTTTACTTGATTATATTTATTAATCTGCGATCTGTAATTTGTTTTCACATTATAGGTAACAATCTTACTGGTATCTCTGGCAGTGGCAAAAGGCCCGCCCATTGCAATGCCATCTATACCGTTATTATACTCGAGTGTCCAGCCAATCGGCGCTTCATCTACAAAATATCCTGGGAATATTTCATACTTTGCATCATAGTCACGGGCTTTATTATAGCCTTTTGTATAGTTACGCTGAATACGGCTGACTGTAAGCTCGCCAACACTTGCGGCGTCAAACATATGTGTCAGCTTAGCAGCCAGGCTCTTAGAATCTATCCAGATAGAGGTAAAGTATTCGTGAGTAAAAACACGCCATGGACCCGTAAAACCGGCTCTATCTATCGCATTGGCTATACCGTATGATGATGTAAAATAACTTGTTCCACCGGCGCTGGTAGCGCTTATACTTGAAAAATTACCTATAATATTAAGCTTTGTTTTCCTGCTGATATCCGATGTAATCTTGAGCATACCGGAATTATTATAGACACCATCACGGGAAAGAGGCAGCATATACATATTTTTATTTTCAAAATAGGATGCATAAAAGCGAAGAGCTCCAAGCGCTTTAGCGCCTGGAATCGGTCCGCCAAAACCCAGGTCAATATTATAATCTGGCTTGCGTATATGTCCATCTTTCCGATATTGCCAGCGAAAAATTCTCTGGGCTGCCGCTGCTGTCAGATCGGTGCTGGGGTCTCCATCCTGAAGGGTGCGGGCGGCGACAGAATTCCAACCTTCAAACTGGTTGCCCACATACTGAAGCTGAGTCCAGTAATCCATATCGCTGGCAGCCATTCCAAACCATGCCAAATCATCATCAAGCTTCGGCTTCAGCCAATAGCTCTCAGGATCATAAGCAGAAACACCAAAATGCTTCGCTGCCGGAGGACTATATTTATAGCTAAGCGTCGCAGTGTAATAATCTTTGGGACCCTCTTTGGCCACCACATTTACCACACCGGATCGCACATTGGAAAATTCGGCGCTCATTCCGCCAGTCTGAACACTCACTTCCTGAATAGCGCTCAGCGGCACACTCTGTATGGGGGAATTGTTTCGGCTGTCTCGCTGGGTGATACCATCAACCATAAAAAGAGTCTGATCACTGCCACTGCCGCGAATGCTCAAATCAGATGTGATACCGGCCTTCATTCCCAGCACACCGCCTACGCTTGTTGCAGGCAATACCTCAATTTCTTCTGAAGACATATTCAATTGACTGCCAGCCACATCTTTTTTCACAACAGGCATCTCGGCGACTACCGTTACAGTTTCTCCCTGAATGGCCTGACTCTGCATCGGGAAACTCAGTTCAGTGGTCAAGTCAATATTAACCCGCACACCTGTAATCCGATAGGGAGCATAGCCAATAAAAAACGCAGATACATTATACTCATCTGGTGGCACATTCAAAATCACATAATAGCCCTCTCCATCAGTTGCAGCACCGAGTATGGTCCCTTCAATGACCACATTTGCGCCTGCCAGAGGAGCTCCTGTCTGACTGTCTTTTACGTACCCCGTGATTTTACCCGCGGTCTGGGAAAAGCCCATCCCAGATAAAATCAGCAGAATAGTCACTACTTTTAGCAATCTCATTTATCAACTCCTTGCTGTTTATTTAATTTGGTCTCATTGGATAAGCGCTCAGCTTGTAACAACGGTATCTTTTTCTCTCCTCATCTTGCTCATACGATCTCTAAACTCCTTATCCTCATTCCTCCGAATTTAGTCATTACAGTTAGTATAGTCAACAAAGGAACTGCTTTTTTTTATTATTTTTTCATTGCTTTGGGAAAAATAATTCTGACGACAATGTGCAAATTGTTTTCCTCAATGGCTTATGAACTCAAAAAAGGGAGAAAAAATGAACGCAAAATCACTGCTGTCCTAAGTAAAGATTTCGATAAATAGAACGATTTTGTCATCAAAATTGTGGATATGTACCGTGGTATTATTCAGCCGGTTTTTCTTACTGAACAAATCAATAACCAAGACCCCAATGAGTGGCTGAGAAAACTGACAAGCGCAAATGTAGTTATTGGATTGAAGTTTGAGATGGAAGACAATCGCTCTTTGGCCAATCAGTATTATTCACAGGTTGTGGCTATGAGTCAGATAAATATGCCTGAATACCAATTTGCGCAAAACACACTGCAGGGT
>DSDE01000387.1 GCA_011049095.1 Fidelibacterota bacterium | reverse complement strand
GAACAATATCAGATTAGATTCAAAAGCATTCTCAAAAATGAGCAGAAATATGAAATATGCGATATAAATTAACGAACAACTTCTGCTGTGCTTAATTTTCGGTTTTCGCTGACAGTGAGCTTCAGGCGGTTTTGCCGGGGCATTTCCACAATCATATCATTAATGACCAGCTCCGTCTTACCTGGATTATAAATCATCATTTCAAAAGGCTGATTGATAACGATGCTCCGATTTTCACCACGGTTTAGCATTGGTTCTATCGGATTTTGCCCATCAAGCGTGAGACGATAGCTAAGAAGCTCCTGGGCGCTTATATTCAAATCAATGGGAAAGTTTACATCTATCGTCTGATTTAGTTTAATAATACCACTAAATAATGCGGCGCTTTCTATCACTGTATTTGTGTCGATATGCGCAGGAGAATCGCTGCGGATGGTGTCAACAATTGTTGGTTGATTTGATTCTGTAATGTTTTCCGTGACTTTCTTGCTGATAAAAATAATAAATGCCAATATAAAAATGGCTGAAATGAAGATAAGGGGAGAACTTTTTTTCCTTACTTTAACTGGAAAATGGCTTTTTGCGTCAGTTGATTTGTTGGCTTGATTAACCACATAACCAAGGGCATCAGGCACCACGATCTCTAATCCCGCTTCTTTTATTAAATCTTTATATTCCAAATCCAAAATCTTTGCATACGTTTTGAGAAAGAGACGCATATAAGTTTCTGGGAGCCTACTAAAATCACCAGATTCTATGCTTCGAATAATGTCAGCATTAATCTTAGTTTGTTTGCTAATATCTTCAATCGAGAGTCCCTTCTCTTGCCGTCTCTCTCTCACTTTCTCCCAAAACTCTGAGTTTATCATCCTTCCTCCTATTTCCCGCTAAAATTAGCTTAATTTTTAGGTTTTTGCGAATGAAATATTAATAAAAATGCCACAAATCAATGGTATTAGTAAAACAAATAAACTAATTTTTCTCAAGAATGAAAAGGAAGGAATAAAAATGCAATGGAATTTAGACACGATTTACAAGGGCTTTGATGATAATCGTTATAAAAATGATGTAAATGAGCTTAAAAAAATGATTGAGGATTACCAGGTCTGGGTTGACGGCTTAGATGCAAATAGCTCTGCTAGAGAACAAGTTGTCCATTATGTTAATTTTACAAATAAGCTGCATAGTTTGGCCGAAAAGCTGGCTGTTTATGCCGAATTGCGTCTGGCTGCAAACAGCAGTGACGAAGAAGCGCTAAAAAATTATGAATTGATTCAAAATGAACTGATAAATCTTGCCAGCCCAGAATCTATCGTCCGAAAATGGATTGGGGCTTTGAATAATTTAGATGAAATTACAGAAAATGAGCCTCTCCTGCTGGCATATAAAGATTTTTTGCAAAAAATCAAAGGACAGACAGCATATCTCCTCAGCGAGGCAGAAGAGAGTTTGCTTTCGCTAATGAAAACCACAGGCAGCAGCGCCTGGGGAAAACTTTTTGAATTATTGAGCTCTAAGCTGCTGATAGCCTTTGAGAAAAATGGGAAAAAAGAAAACCAGCCCCTGAGTGTCATTCGGGGAATGGCCCAAGATGCTGATCCTAAAATTAGAAAAGATGCCTACGAAGCAGAATTAGCGGCATATTCTCAAATTGAAGACAGCATTGCGGCAGCGCTGAATGCCATCAAGGGAGAAGTCATACAAACTGCCAAACGCCGAGGATATCAATCGCCTCTGGATATGACGCTACATCAAACTCGTATGAAAGCTCAGACGCTGGATGCAATGTGGCAGGCTATAAATGAGTCGCTGCCCGATTTCAGGCGCTACTTGAAACATAAATCAGCTCTTTTAGGGCATGATGGTCCTCTCCCCTTTTATGATCTTTTTGCACCAATCAGTGCAAGTAAAACCTCATATACGCTAGACGATGCGCAGCATTTTATTGTTACCAATTTTAAACAATTCAGCCAAGAGCTTGCCGATTTGGCACAAATGGCCTTTGAGAAAGGCTGGATTGATGCAGAACCGCGACAGGGCAAAGTTGGCGGCGCTTTTTGCGCAGGAATTCACAGTATCGGTGAAAGCCGCATTCTAACAAATTTTACCGGCAAACTAGGAGACCTCATTACACTGGGTCACGAGCTGGGGCACGCCTTTCACGGTTGGTGCCTCCGCGAAGAAAGTCCAATCCACACAGAATATCCAATGCCTCTGGCAGAAACAGCTTCTATTTTCTGCGAAACCATCATTGCCAAGGCCGTTATGAAAAATGCCGACAAGGAAGAACAAGTAACTATCCTGGAAAACAGCATCACCGATGCCACCCAATCCATCGTTGATATCTATAGCCGCTTCCTGTTTGAAACGACACTTTTTGAAAAACGAAAAGAAGGCTCACTATCTTCAAAACGGCTACAGGAGCTTATGCTTGATGCTCAAATCAAAGCCTATGGTGATGGGCTTGATTCAAAATCGCTACATCCATATATGTGGGCTTGCAAACCCCACTACTATTCCGCTGACCTGAATTTCTACAATTTCCCCTACGCTTTCGGGCTTCTTTTTGCTTTAGGGCTTTATGCCATCTATCAGAAAAAAGGGACGGATTTTGTAGAAGACTACACTAAACTCCTGCGCTTTACTGGCAAAGGAGATATTGAAACTGTCGCATTAAGCGCTGGTATTGATGTTACCAAGATTGACTTTTGGCGAAACAGCCTAAAAACAGTAAAAGAGAATAT
>DSDE01000072.1 GCA_011049095.1 Fidelibacterota bacterium | reverse complement strand
TACAATCAATGCGTTATTTGCCGCTTAAAAAGGCACCGACGGTGAGGTATGCTTTTTTTAAAGAACAACAGGCGCTAAGGAAACTCTAAACTCTAGACAGATAAGTAAAATAGATAGAATTCGGTTTCAAGGTGACGACATTGACATCACATACGGAAAAGGGTAACAAATGAATACAAACGTAAATATTTGCATGCTCGCCTATTCATTTTATGAAACGGACGGTCGAATCAGAAAATATGCAGAAACTCTGTCGAAAAAGGGAATAAAGGTCGACGTCGTAGCACTGAGAAATCCGGAGCAAACGTATTTTGATATTTTAAATGGAGTGTACCTTTACCGCATTCAAGAAAGAATTCTCGACGAAAAACATAAGTTATCATTTCTCTATAGACTCGTTAAGTTTTTTATCAAATCTTCCCTTTTCTTAATAAAGAATCATCGCAAAAATCCCTACGACATAATACACGTTCATTCTGTTCCGGATTTTGAAGTTTTTGCAACACTCTATTCAAAAATTCTCGGCAGCAAGGTTATTTTAGACATCCATGATCCTGTACCGGATTTCTTTTCAGCAAAATTCGGATACAAGAATAGCAGTGTCTACTTTAGAGCACTTCAACTCATTGAAAAATATAGCTCATTTTACGCAGATCATGTAATAACCGTGACGGATTACTGGAGGGATGTCATCAAGCGGCGATCACAAATCCCCAACGGTAAGATAACAACAATAGTAAACTTCCCCGATATAGAACTATTTAATCCAAATACGACGCCGGCCGCAAGAAGGTCAGACGATGATTTCATTTTGCTTTACCCTGGAACGCTGAATAAGCATTGTGGAGTCGACATTGTAATAACGGCACTATCGACCATTAAGGAGGAAATTCCAAATATTAAACTTCGGATCTACGGAAATGGAAGTGAATTACGAAAGCTCCAGTCTCTTGTTGCATATTACGCTTTAGAGAAATTCGTAACCTTCAACACCCCTATTCCACTCCAGGATGTACCGGTAGTCATGAAGGATTCTGATGTTGGAATCGCATTACTTACAGGCACCAGCACCTATTCCAATCAAGCTTTAAATGTCAAATTGTTCGAATTTCTTGCCATGGGATTACCGGCAATTGCGACAAAAGCGGCCTCGATAGAATACTATCTTGGCAACAACGTGGCTATGCTGTCCAATGTAAACGACCAGGAGGACGTTGCACGATGTATTCGAGAACTCTACCGGAATCCGGGCAAAAGAGAAGAGCTAAAAAAAGCTGGACTGAAATACATAGAAAAAAATAACTGGCAATCTCAAATCGATACCTACATGAACATTATAAACAGTCTCTTAGAAAAAACAGATTAGAAGCAATATCATGTATAAATAATGTTGAGAGAAACTGAGATGAAATTACGAGATTTGACCGATCAACAACACCGCGTTAAAGAAGAAATCGGTTCGAAGATACAGGCCCGGTCAATGAACAGGCATTACATTGTTGACCGGGAATTCAGCGCTTACAAAATGAACGTGCAACGGCATTGCAATCAAACATGACGTCAGCGCTGCAACCAGTGGGCGCGGGATTCTCTTCATGGCATGAAGTAATGGAATCCCGATCGAGTAGGGGACGACAAAAGGACAACCATCTGAGGATATGAATCAAGGAGACATTGATGAGTAAGTCAACAAACGCGTTTTCACCTTCCGTTGCTGTGGTGGGAACAGGATACTGGGGCAAAAATCTCGTAAGGAATTTCTATGAACTCGGCGCGCTTAAGATCATCTGTGACAAAAATAATCATATCCTTCAAACTTATAAGGCGAAATACCCCGATCTGGAAACGGTAAAAGATTTCGATCATATCCTTTCTCGAAACGATATCAACGGAATTGCAATAGCCACACCGGCGGAAACGCATTATGAGCTTGCAAAGAAGACCCTTTCAGCAACTAAGAACGTCTATGTCGAAAAACCGCTTGCTCTGACAGAAACAGAAGGGAAAGACCTCATCAGGCTTGCCGAGGCCAACGGCGTCGCCCTTATGGTAGGACATATACTGCAGTACCACGCCGCAGTTACTACGTTGAAAGACCTCATCGATAACGGCGATCTGGGGAAAATACGATATATCTATTCAAATCGTCTCAACATAGGCAAAATCCGCACGGAAGAAAACATTCTGTGGAGCTTTGCGCCCCATGATATTTCAGTCATATTGATGCTCCTCGAAGAAATGCCGCACACGGTGCGATGTACGGGAGGCCAGTACCTTCAAAGTAATATCGAGGACGTCACCATGACAACGATGGATTTTCCCAGCGGCGTCAAAGGGCATATCTTTGTCTCATGGCTCCATCCATTCAAGGAACAGAAGCTGATAGTGGTGGGAGACAAAAAAATGGCCGTGTTTGACGATGTGAGTACTGATAAGCTCCTGCTCTATCCCCATGCCGTGCATTGGCAGCATCGCCAACCTGTTGCAATAAAATCGGACCCCGAAATCGTACCAATTGACGTATATGAACCGTTGCGAGCCGAATGCGAACATTTCCTGTCCTGCATTTACAATGGAGAAAGGCCCAAAACGGACGGCCACGAAGCGCTTCAGGTTCTCAGAATTCTCAATGCCTGCGAAAAATCACTTCGCAAAAACGGAGACACCGTTCAGATAGATTTAAGACAGAAACGGGTAATTGCCGACGAACCTGATTATTTCGTTCATGAAAGCGCATACATCGAC
>DSDE01000031.1 GCA_011049095.1 Fidelibacterota bacterium | reverse complement strand
GATGATTAGAGATTTCACTTAGTGTTTTCGGTTTAATAATCACGTTTTGCTTTCTCAGAATCCGGGCTGTCTTCTCTCCTTTTCCCGAATTCACCAAAAAAAAGGGAATTCCCAGGCGCTTTGCTGCTTCATAATCACAGAGATTATCACCGATGAAGGCTGTTTGAGAAAGCTCAAAACCGTGCTCATTGGCAGCCTCTTGAAAGAGCGCGGTGTTCGGTTTACAGCAAAGACAATTATCCTCGGGAATATGGGAACAAAAACAATAATCGCTGACGTGAACGCCCTTCTCTTCTAAATTTCGTATTACGGTATCAAACATTAATTTAGCCTTGGTTTCACTAAAATATCCCAGGCCAAATCCCGACTGATTGCTAATAATGAAAATCGGGACATCCTTTTGCGAAATAGGCCTCAGCGCTTCACCGGCTTTACTAATCATCACAATCTCATCAATAGAACTGACATAATCATCAGAATCTTCATTGAGTACGCCATCTTTGTCAATAAAAAGAGCAATATTTTTTTCATAGGCAAAATTTAGCAAGTGCAGACAAAATAAAAAAGCAGAGAGTGACTCTGCTTTATAAATTGAAAAACCTTAGTAAACTTATCAGAGCTGCTCTTCAGTCCAGATAAACTCAACTGGGTTCATTGGTTTGTTATGGTAACGAACTTCATAATGAAGATGAGGTCCAGTGGATTTTCCGCTGCTGCCGACTTTTCCGATTTGCTGTCCTCGAGTAAGCTCTTGCCCTTTTCTCACAAGCATCTTGCTCAAATGGGCGTAGATTGTGGAATATCCATATCCATGATCAATTTTGATTGTATATCCGTAACCACCATACCATTTGGCATAGGCGACAGTACCATTAGCTGTGACATAAACTGGGGTGCCAGTGGGCGCAGAAATATCGAGCCCATGGTGCATTTTTCTTTTACGGCTGAAGGGGTCAACCCTATACCCGAAGGCTGAGGAGACAAAACCCTGGACAGGTGCGATACTGGGCGTGGACTCGATACGATTTACCTGGGTTTGGAGATGGTCATAAAGCTGTTCGTAAGACTGCATTTCAAGTTTTACAGTCTGGCTAAGTCTGGCCACATCTAATTCCATCTGATGAAGCAGGTTTTGGGTTTCAGGATTGAGGTTTTCAATATCTGTCAAAGGCTGGACATAGCCACCAACACCCATTTGGCGCACATCTTTATCAATTTCCGGCAGGTCAGCATATAGGCGAAGAATGCGGTCTTTTTCCTCCAAAAGAGTAAGTTGCCCTTCTAATCCATCGATCTTAGTCGCCATAGTCTCCATCAGGCTGCCCAATTCAGAATTGCTGTTTTGGTATGCAATCAGCTTTTGCTCATAGTAAAGACCGGCGACATAATGGGCGGCGCCATAGATGGAGAGCAGTATCAAAAGCAGCGATAAAAGCGCGATACTGAGCATTCTCCCTGCGCCTAGAGAAAGCTCCTGCAACTGAGAACCCTGCTCAATGTAAAAAAGATATCTGCTCTTAATTGCTTTTGTTTTCGTCCGTCTCTTCATCGTTCAATATTACAGGTTTAAGTGCCATAAAGTCAAGCACTTTTATCCGAGAAACTGCTTTAAAACCCTGGCTCGGCTAATATGTCTCAGTTTACGGATGCCAGTTTCCTTGATCTGCCGGACCCTTTCCCGAGTCAGATGGACTTCCATCCCAATTTCCTCCAGAGTCATGGGTTTTTCGTAACCAATGCCAAAGTACATTTCGATAATTTTTCTTTCTCGCTCTGTCAGGCTTTGCATCACCTTTTTCAGCTCGATGATAAGACTATCGTCCATCAGCTCCTGGTCAGGCTCAGGGGCATCTTCATTTTTCAGAATATCGATGATAAGGGCGTCTTCATTGTCAATCAAATGTGAATTGACAGAAAGAGGCTGGGAACTTAGGACGATGGTCTCATCGAGAAAATGAGAATCCACATCCATCAACTCAGATATCTCCTGAAGAGTGGGATCTCGCTCAAACTGCTGCTCCAGCTCCTCCATTTTGCGCATATAACTATTCACCACCGAAACCATTGTGAGTGGCAATCGTATAGTCCTGGATTGCTCAGCCAATGCCTGCAAAATAGATTGGCGAATCCACCAGACTGCATAAGAGATAAACTTAAAACCCCTTGATTCATCAAAGCGGTTGGCGGCCTTAATCAAACCAAGATTCCCTTCGTTGATAAGGTCTTCCAATGCTAGCCCACGATTTTGGTATCGTTTGGCAACAGATACAACAAAGCGCAGGTTAGCGCAGAGGAGTTCATTTAGCGCATCCTGATCACCTTGGCGCACCCTCTGAGTAAGTTTAACCTCTTCATCTGGAGAGAGTGGTTTTCTTTTGGCAATTTCGCTCAAATACTTTGATAAGTTGCGACTGATACCACAATTATCGTTAAAATCTTTTTTTACGGCGTACATTTTTTAGATTGCCTGAAAAAAACCGATCCTTAGGCGGGATTTGTTTCGTCTTTTTCCTCTGCTGGCGCTTCAGGAGCTGCTTCTGGCTTAGCCTCAGTTTTTGCTGTTTCTCCCACTTCGGCATATTCTGCCTGGAGCTCTTTCAGCTTCTCCTCTGCAGTTTTAATTTTCACCAGAAATGCTTCAACCTCTGTGTCGCCCTTGAAATCCCACTTATCATTACTGGTAATTTCAAGTCTCACTTTTTCTCCAAGCTCGGCATAAAAGCGCTCAATTTTTCGCTGCTGCTGGTAGATGTCATATTT
>DSDE01000236.1 GCA_011049095.1 Fidelibacterota bacterium | reverse complement strand
TCGCTCTTTCATCATTTCCGCGGCCCAGCGAATACCCCGCAGCGCCGAAAAGAGCAGCATGTTTATTCCATCTTTCCACTGTTTTTCAGTAACATCTGAAAGTCTGGCTTTGGCAGGCCCGCCTGAATTAATCACCAGGATATCTAAATATTTCAGCTTTTCCACGACCCAGTGAAGGTCTTTTAGGTAATTTTTGGTCAGATCAACCTGAAAACCAATCACATCGCCATATTCTTTCAGCTCTCGCACTGCTTTGTGGATATTATCTATATCACGGCTGCCTACTGCCACTTGTGCGCCCTCTTTAAGAAGCATTTTGGCAACGCTTAATCCAATTCCTTTTGTTCCGCCCAGTACAATAGCCCTGCGATTATTGAGTCCTAAATCCATCTTATTTTCCCTAGTTTTAGTATTATATGTCTCATCACACTGAAAAATGCAAGAAAATATAGCTAATTGCAAAAGAATTCTCTTACAATGCCACAATTATTCGATAGCAAGCCCTAACGATGGTGTAATATCTGGAGTGCAAGCACTGCTGTCCTAAATAATCTAAAAAGCTGATTAAAACACTTTATTTCCAGTGTCTTGAAAACTGAGATTTGGGGATTAAACTGAGAATTCACGACTCAAATCTTTTAACCCGTTGAAAACAAAGCACTGAAATTTGCTTTCCAAATTATTTAGGACAGGAGTGATAAATTTCCGTTAATATTCCGATTTGGAATTATAAAAAAGGGTGATTTTAATTTCTCAGACCCTGAGTCGGTGCGGGAATTCTGCCACCGCGATTGATAAAGTGACTGTTATTTAGTTTGCGGTATGCTTGAATGGGAGCGCTGCCTAAGAGACCGCCATAGTCCACCATATCGCCAACTTTTTTTCCAGGAACAGGCAGGATACGGACAGCGGTTGTTTTGTTATTGACCACCCCAATAGCGCATTCGTCGGCGATAATACCGGAGATATTTTCTGGCGAAATGTCACCTGGCACGGCAAACATATCAAGACCGACTGAACAGACGCAGGTCATAGCTTCTAGCTTTTCCAGTGAGAGATTGCCTCTTTGGACTGCGGCAATCATTCCCTGGTCTTCACTGACGGGAATAAAAGCGCCGCTTAGCCCGCCGGCATAGCGACTGGCCATCATACCGCCTTTTTTGACAGCATCATTGAGCATAGCCAGCGCTGCAGTGGTGCCGTGTGCACCTACATCTTCAAGCCCCATAGCAATGAGAATATCACCTACACTGTCTCCAATTTCCGGTGTGGGCGCCAGGCTGAGGTCCACAATGCCAAATTCCACGCCGAGACGCTTGGCCACCCTTGACCCAATCAGCTCACCGGTGCGGGTAATACGAAAACTGGTTTTCTTGATCAGGTCAAATAATTCTCCAAAAGGGGCTTCTGGGTGTCGCCGCACCACATCAAGCACCACACCGGGACCGCTGATACCTACATTCAGGACAGTCTCCGGTTCGCTGACACCATGAAAAGCGCCGGCGATAAAGGGATTGTCTTCCACGGCATTGGCAAAAACCACCAGCTTGGCGCAGCCGATGCCATTGCGGTCAGCTGTGAGCTCAGCCGTTTTTTTGATAATATGTCCCATTTTGGCAATCATCGTCATATTCATACCAGCTTTTGTGGAAGCCAGATTGACGCTACTGCAGATATGCTTTGTTACATTCAGCGCCTGGGGAATGGCTTCGATAAGAGCCAGATCGCCTCTAGTGGCCCCTTTTTGCACCAGAGCGCTGAATCCGCCTAGATAATCAACGCCAACTGCTTCGGCGGCTTTATCCAGCGTCTGTGCGATTTCCACCATCCCTTCACTATCAAAGCGATCAAAGGCAATGGCCACCGGTGTGACGGCAAGGCGCTTATTTGCGATGCGGATGCCAGTTTCATTTTCCACGGCACGGGCCTCCTTTACCAGATTGCCAGCGACTCGGGTGATTTTATTATAAATGGCTTCTTTTGTTTTTGCCAGCGATTCACTTTGGCAATCACGCAGGCTGATGCCCATATTGGTCGTGCGAATATCTAGGTGCTCCACCTCGGTCATTCGCAAGGTCTCTAATATCTCTTCACTGCTCCAGGGCATGGATTTATCCTCTTTAAAGGGTGATTAATGGCTGATTAAATACGGTTTACATAGCGAAAAACATCTTCATTTTGTACATAGACAACGCTTCCCAGCTCTTTTCCGCGCTCTGTGAGACGCTCCTTAATCGATACAAAATCGTGGACACTGGTGGAAATATCTATCACCATAATCATATAGAAAAGGTCTTCGACAAACTTTTGAGAAATATCGAGAATATCACATTGATTCTCAGCCAGCACCTGGGTGACACCAAAAATAATACCTGGTTTATTGCGGCCAAAAACTGAAACAATGACCCTGTCAGAAGCCAAAATCGGATTTTCAGTGGGGTTATGGCTTCCGTATGGGCGGCACTCGGGATTGGGCTTAGCCAATTGATCCACAACTTTTTCCACACCGCTGATGATATTTTCCCGGGTGGCATCTTTCCCCAGCCTTTTCTGCACTTCGATGGCTATTTCACGTATGGTATTTTCATCAAGCTCTTTCATAATTATGTTCCCTATCTATTTTCATCAAGACTATAGAGAATATCAGCGGCTTCACTGCTGAAATCGGCTCGATCAACAATGCCAATAACAGCAGCTTCGATACTGAGACTATTGGGGTCTGCCGGCTTGATGGCCTGACGGGCAGCGTGACCATAAGCACAGATGAC
>DSDE01000445.1 GCA_011049095.1 Fidelibacterota bacterium | reverse complement strand
TCACCGATGCGCTCCCGGGTGAAATTTCCGTGCCACTGCAGATAGGCTCTGCCGGAGAAATCAATGGCAACCTGTGCTTCGCTTTCATCCATAGGCAGAAAAAATCCATAGCGGCTAATGGAGTCTTTATTTGCCAAAGCAGCACGAAGCGCTTCACCCAACGCAATGCCAACGTCTTCCACGGTGTGGTGTTCATCTACATAAAGATCACCTTTTGCCTTAATCTGTAAATCAATTCCACTGTGTTTAGCGACTTGTGCCAGCATATGATCAAAAAAGCCAATACCGGTGGAAATCTCGAAATTCCCGTCGCCATCCAGATTGAGTACGATGCTCACATCGGTTTCGGCAGTACACCTGGAATGGATCACCTTGCGCGGTGGGAAGCGTAGAAATTCCCAAATTTCTACCCATTTTTTAGCATGCAGAGCAACCCCCTTCGGCAAATCCGCCGTTTCATTGAGAAAAATGGCCTGACAAGCGAGATTTTTGGCAAATTGGATGTCTGTGAGTCGATCACCGATAACATAGCTATTTTCAAGATCATAATCACCTTGCAGGTAACGCTTCATCATTCCGATGCAAGGTTTTCGGTTGGGAGAATTTTCTTCTGGAAAACTTGGGTCTATGTGAATGGCTGAAAACACGATGCCTTCAGTTTTCAAAAGCTTCAACAGCATATTTTGTACCGGCCAAAATGTTTTTTCGGGAAATGAGTCCGTGCCCAGACCATCCTGATTGCTAACCAGCACCAGTTCAAAATCTGTTTCCCTGGCTATGGCTGCTAAAGCAGATATACAGCCCGGGAGAAATTCCATTTTCTCAAAGCTGTCAATTTGTTTATCGGCAGGTTCTCTCAGCAGTGTGCCATCACGATCAATAAATAGAACTTTTTTTTTCATTTTATACTCGCAATTTTTTGCAGATTTTTGATTAAAATCTCATTTTCATTGGGGCTTCCCACAGTGAGGCGCAGACAATTTTGGCAATGGGTTTGCCCGGAGCGGTCTCTGACGACAATACCCATATTCAGAAGCTTTTGGAAAACTGTCGCTGCATTTGTGAATTTCACCAGGAGAAAATTGGCGTCAGAAGGATAGATTTTTTCCACAATGGGCAAATTTTTAAGCTCAGCTTTCAATTTTTCTCGCTCTTTGATTATTAGGGCGGTAAACTTTTCAAAGCGATTTTTTTCGTTAAGGGCCTGCAGCAAAAGCTTTTGAGTGTGGCTATTCATATTGTAGGGATGTTTTATTTTCTCCAGAATGGCGATAATTTCAGGATTTGCAAAAGCCATCCCGGCCCGCAGTCCAGCCAGTCCCCACGCTTTGCTAAAAGTCTGAAGAATAACCAATTTGGGGAATTTTTTAAGCTCTGGCAAAAATGAAGCGCCGGCAGCAAAATCGATATAGGCTTCATCGAGAATGGTCAATCCGGAGAAAATTTCCATCAACTGGAAAATATCACTTTTTTTTAGCAAATTGCCGCTGGGATTATTGGGTGAGCAGAGAAAAAGGATTTTGGTGCGATGTGTGAAAGCAGATTCCATTGCAAGCAGATCAAGCTGGAAATCTTTTTTTAGGGGAATTTTGACGGTTTCCACATCATTAACTGCAGCGGCTACAGCATACATTCCATAGCTCGGGTCTGATATAAGAATTTGCTCTTTCCCCGGCTCACAAAAGGCGCGAATCAGTAAATCTATAGCTTCATCGCTGCCATTTCCTAAAAATATCTGTTCCGAACTCAGTCCCCGAAACTCTGCAATGGCTCTTTTTACAGCGCGCTGATGGGGATCCGGATAACGGTTAAAACCACGTCCAGTGACCCAATCGGCGCTGTTTTCATTGGCATCGAGAAAGAGGATTGCATCACCGGTAAATTCATCTCTGGCTGAGCTGTATGGTTTCAGTTTGCGTATATTCTCCCGTAAAAGGTTTTGAATACTCATTATCGCTCCTGCAGTGATTTGAGCCGGATGGTAACTGCATATTTGTGGGCGTCCAGCTCTTCAGCCTCAGCCATTTCTTCGATGATGGGACCCAGGCTGCGAAGCCCATTGGGGCTAATATTCTGAAAAGTGATGGCCTTCATAAAACTGAGGGTATTGAGCCCCGAATAGCTGCGGGCAAATGCGCCGGTTGGGAGTGTGTGATTGGTGCCGCTGGCATAATCGCCGGCTGATTCTGGTGTGAAATTTCCCAAAAAGACCGAGCCGGCATTAAGGATTTGCGTTGAAAAACGTTCAGCATCTCTAAGCGCTAATATGAGGTGCTCCGGCGCATATTCATTAGAAAAAGCAAGCGCATCGTCTATGTTTTCAACAAGAATCAGACGAGTGTGTTGCAGGCTCTCTTTGAGAATGTCCTGACGTTGGCGCTGCGAAATTTGTTTTTGGATAGCAGTTGGGATTTGCTTCAATAGCTGATCATCAGGACTGACTAAAATGGTCTGACTGTCAGCGCCATGTTCAGACTGACTCAATAAATCAGCAGCTAAAAAGTCGGGATTGGCGTTTTCATCTGCAATAATGAGAAGCTCACTGGGACCCGCCGGCATATCAATAGCCACATTGCGACGACCGACGAGCTGTTTGGCAATGGTAACAAAACGGTTGCCTGGCCCAAAGATTTTATCGACTTTGGGAATAGATGCTGTGCCATAAGCCATTGCAGCAATGGCCTGAGCGCCACCACCTTTAAAAATCTGACTGACACCACATAAGTCAGCAGCATAGAGAATGGCAGGATGGATATTCCCATCGCGCATAGGCGGCGTGCAGAGTATAAGTT
>DSDE01000362.1 GCA_011049095.1 Fidelibacterota bacterium | reverse complement strand
GCGCCGGTGGCTTAAGGCGCCGCTGCTCTCTGTGCCTAATCAATTTCGATCTATTCCGCTGCGAGACTGGGTGAGATTTAGCAGCGGACGATTGGCAGGCGAGAGCTTTCATCTGCTGCAGAAATCTTTTTTAAAACTGCAAAGTCAGTCCTTTCTGGAAGTGCATCGCCTGATGGAAGAGAAACTATTTAGGCTTCCCGATTATGGAAATGATGAAATCAGCGAATCAGAATTGACAGAAAAAATTCAGGAAGCGCTTTTAGAGGTTCGTGAAATCTGCCTGAATATGTCTCGCCGCACTGCCGAATGGTTTGAGGAGATGGAAAAAAAACTGAGGCAGAGCTGGCAGGAAAAGAAGCAAAAGTTAGAATGGGAAATTCAATATGCTGGCGCTGGCATTTTGCCAAAAAGCTGTTTTCGGCTGGAAAAACTGAAGAGATTTATTCGGCGTAAAGAAATTACTCTCCAAAGTGAACAAAAGGTCTGGCATAATTTTTTTCTGGGAGAATGGAGTGAATGGCGTAAGGACCTGCAGTTGCAGCTCTTGCGATTTCAGACCATTCGAGCAACTGAAAAATTGAAAGCTGAGCTGAAAATCACTGTAGAGGCTACGCTTATTCCCCAGTTTCAGTATCTGGCCAGCGCAGTGGAAAGCGCTCTTTCAAATTTGGAAAAAGAGGTGGATTCCAGCAAAGCAAAAACGATCCTGATCAGGACAAAAAGGAATCTGCTGAAAAGATTGCGTGAAAAAGAATTGCCTTCCCTAATGGATCGACTTATCGATACTCGCTTTGATGTCTCATTAAAAAGTTATCAGGAAACAATTAAGAGTAATTTTTCAAAAGTTGATAAGCGGCAAAGTGTTTTCCGGATTCACGACAGCCGCTCTGATTTGCCGCGCTACAGCATCGACACCGTACCATTTGCCGACCTGATGCAGGAAGAGGTGCTCCAGGGTTTTATAAATGCTTTTCAAGAAATCGTTTCCGAGATACACAAGATGGTGGAGCAGATTTTTCGGGATACCAGCGAGATTGACCAGATCATAGAATATAATCTGGAAGGCAGCATTAATCTTATCGGCCAAGAGAGCGGTGAAAAAGCGCTGGAAACAGGTCTGGAAGGTTTGCGCCGTGGCATCAACCAGATAGAGGATATTCAAGGCTATCTGGCAGAAAAATCCCAGAGCATTATCAATGCTCTCCAGGTAGCGGCTGATGATCTCATACTGAAAGTCAAGGATTTGGGTGATGCGCAAAAAGTTCTCGAGCTGCGGCTGCGATGGGCCAGGAGCAGAGCAAAAAAGAGAGCAAGACAAATTTTGCGGCAATTTATCACCGGCCTAAACCGGCTCATACCCCTTATACTGGAAAAAAGCAAAATATTGGCGCAGCGTCTCAGTCGAGAATATGGCCGCTTAAGAAAAGTCACTGGCTTAGGCAGCAGCAGCAGCGAAAGCCCCGCTGCCTATATCTCATATCTGGTAAGAGCGGAAAAGAGACTGAAATCGCTGCCTTATATCTATCAGCAGCTTTTTAGAATCGAGCCTCTCACAGATCGGCATTTTTTTGCCGGCCGCGAAAGTGAACTGAAGAAATTGGCGCAGATATGGTCTGATTTCAACGAGGGCCTTCTCAGCCGGGTGGCTATATCAGGAGAAAAAGGAAGCGGAAGGTCCACGCTGGTCTATTTCTTTAAAAAACAACTGGCATCAGACATTTTTATCAATGAGTTGCTCATTTCCCGACCAATTGAAATGGAAGCAGAATTACTGGATATTATCAATCAGCATTTTAAAAATCAGCCCTTTGAGAGCCTCGAAAAATACTGTGATTTTCTCAATGAAAAGCAAGAACGCTGCCTACTCATTGTCGAGAATGTGCAGTATCTTTTGAAAAAGACAATGACGGGATTCCAAATTTTGAATCACTTTATTAAATTTTTAGCTAAACTAAGTACAAATGTATTTGTCCTGGTGACCATTAATGATTACAGTTGGCGTTACTTAATGCAGACTCAGCAATTTCACCGGAATTTTGACCAGCACATCGGACTCGTCCCGCTCTCAGTGGAAGATACCGAGTCTATTATTCTAAAAAGACATCGTATCAGTGGTTTTGAATTGCATTTTCTGAATCCTGAGCAAACTGTCCAAGCGCGTAAGCTGAAACAACTGGCCAGCTATGAGAAGCAACAGGAATTTATCAGGCAATATTTTTTTCACCAATTGCAAGATTTATGTCAGGGGAATATCACATCGGCAATCTTTTTGTGGCAAAGCGCCATCAGCGAGGTGAGCCGCGAGACGATAAGTATAAGACCCGAGCTTCGTTATGATAGCTCATTTCTCCACAATCTCGACACAGATGAACTTTTTTTGCTGACAGCCATCATTCAGCATGAAAAAATTAGCAGCGAGAGTCTTTCTGAGGTGCTGATGATTGCTGCAGAAAAGACGGAACTTAAGCTACGGCAATTAATGAGTATGAAGGTTGTCGCTAAGATGGGTGATGATTATCTTGTACATCCCCTGGCTTACCGTGCCTTGCTGCGTATCCTTAAAACTAAAAATTTTTTACATTAAGGATAAACTATGAGAAATATTTTACTCTTAATACCCGTTGCTATGCTGATTTTGGCCAGGCTGAGCTTTGCTGATACCACAGCCACCGTTATAGCTCCGGCGGAGAACATTTCGCAGGCAGAAAGCAAAGCACCTCGAAATAATCCTTTAGTTTCAGATATCACAGTTACCCTGGAAAGCGCTAAATCTGAGTTTCAGCTTACAGCCTTTAAAG
>DSDE01000172.1 GCA_011049095.1 Fidelibacterota bacterium | reverse complement strand
TTCACCTTGTCTGCCGCCTGAGACGAAATCTGACCCATATCGTGATTCCAGTAGACAGAAAACAGTTTGGATAACTCACGGTCTTTGCTGAATTTCTCAAAGGCGCCGATATAGCTATCAGTCACCACTATTTTATTGATTTCATTATAGTAATCGGCAAAGATTTCTTTCATTGTCTGATTGGGAAAGACCATAGCGAAGTCATCGGTGATGCTGATCATTCCCAAGTAAAAAAGGCTTACCGGATAGTATTGGGCATCAAAAAACTGCCGGGCATTAAATTTTGAGCTGAGCTTAGCGATATCATAGCGGATACGGTCATTAAACATCAATTGATCAAGCATCGCCTTGGTGTCTGCCTCATAGCGGGTCAGCCGACGAATCCAGTTCAGGTCGGTGCGGAGATTGGTGTCGATAAATTCACGTGGGATTTTTCCTTCGCTTTCAATAAAATCTTTCAGAAAAAAGTTAATGATCGTTGAGTTATATAAACTTTCACAATTTGGCAAAAACCGGTATCCGTTATAATAGTTTTTAAGAACGGAAAGCACTGTTGATAGATTTGCAGAGTTAAAACGACGGGATTGATATATTTCTGCCAGATAAATTTCAAGCTCTTCCTGGGTAAAACCCAGCATACTGTGAAGCGGCTCTTTCAGTGTGACAATCTCCGCGATATTATAGCCGCTGGTGAGGTCGTCAATGGTGATGGGCAAAACGCCGGTGATGAAAACCCTGCCTATGGCGCCGCTTTCCGTACCCGCTTTAATGACTTTAAAAAAGGTCTTGAAAAAGCTGTCTTTGCTGGTGAGCTCTTCGTAGAGACCCTCATCCTGCGCCAAGACCAACTGGTTGCTGAAATTGTCGTATTCGTCGATGATCAGATAGAGCTGCGGAAGATTGTTCTCTGAAATAAATGATAAAATACTTTGCAACTGGGCGGATGAAGGACCTGTTTCTAATGTAAATTTCTGGAAATATTCTTGATAGTTGGTAAGAAAAAGCTGGTAAACTAAGTTTATATTGAAATCAAAGTTTTTTTCTAGGAGTGGCATATTTTCCCCAACCGACACAGTAGAAAAATTAAAGCGCATCACCAAATAGTTATTTTGCTCACCGGTGGGATTTTTACCGATGGCGGTATGGCCGAAAAGGGTCGCGAATTTCTCTTTGCGCTTCACATCGTAATAGCATTCCAATATGGAGCAGAGCAGCGTTTTGCCAAATCGCCGAGGGCGGAGAAAAACCGGCGAGCTGTAGTTTTCTAAAGTTCGAATGTATTCGGTTTTGTCCACAAAAAAGTAGTTATCATAGACAATCTGCTCATAGTTGGCGATACCGTAGGGAATCCGTTTGGGATTTTGACCACGTTTTTGATTCATTTTAGATATTTTTCTTTATTCATTCTATTGAGAAAATAGACAGCTTTAGGCCTAAATTCAATTCATTTATTCAAAATCGAATCTATCGAGTGCACAAGCGCAAAATCTGTCAATTTCCACGATATGAGAAAAAAATTAGCCGGCAATATCTTCACCACCATCAACCCTGAGGACATTTCCGGCTATCCAATGGCTGCCGGTTTTACTGAGGTTCACCAGGGCCGTGGCTACGTCCTCGGGGGTCGTTAGGCGGCGGCTTGGATTACGTGCCTGAGCCTGAGCAATCATCTCATCATTGCCTGGGATTTTGCGCAAGGCCGGCGTGTCGGTGACGCCAGCCATGATTGCATTGGCATTAAGGCCCTTTCCCGCCAACTCATAAGTGATCTGGCGGCAATAGCTCTCAAGGGCAGCTTTTGCTGCGCTGACAGCTCCATAAGCGCTCCATTGAAGATGAGAACCGGCGCTGGTCATTGCATAAATCCTAGCAGGATTGGCAAAAAGCCCGGCCCAATATAGCTCCTGCGTCCAATAAACCAGACTATTGGCCATAACATCCAGAGTCATCTCAATCTGTTTTTGAGAAAGTGATTCCGCAGCAGTCTCTGCAAATAGCGGTTTCAGCGCGCCAAAGGCCAGACTATGGAGAAGTACTTTCACCTTTTCACCGCGCTGCTTCAACTCTGCTTCAAGCGCTGCAATGACTTCACGACGCTTTTGATCATCCACTGCATTAACATTATAAAAAAACGCTTTTGCTCCTGTCGCTTCGATTTCGGCTATGACTTTTTCTGCTTCCGATAGGGTGGCGCGCCGGTCTAGATGAACGCCGCAAAGATTGTATCCATCCTTGGCAAAGGCAATGGCCGCCGCCCCGCCAAAGCCCGAGCTGGCACCAAGTATGACTGCCCATGGTTTTTTCATTTGGTTCTCCTTCATTTCAAAGCAAAATTACTCTGTGGCGCGGCCAAAAACAACCGCTTATGTCTTGTAAAAAATGCAAATATCAAATGGATGTGTAAAAATTTTTAGCATTTTTTTGAGATGCGCTCATCATGCTTAAATATTATCTTTTATTTTTCCATACTGCTGTCCTAAATAATCTGGAAAGCTGATTACAACACTTTATTTACTGTGTCTTGAAAGCTGAGATTTGAGGATTCTCGGTTTAATCCCCCAAAATCTCATTTACTGCATCTATCCTTTTCCTCTTGATTTGGCTTGATCCGTCAGGGGACGGACAGGTCCAAATTAAGCAACACTTCGACTCCGCTCAGTGACCGCACTTCGTCTGTCGACTGACAGATCAGTGACCGGGGCTGTCACAAATTCGGGGAAGATTCTGCCTGAAGGCGGGAGACGTGGAAAGCGAGAAATGAGATAGACTATACAGTTGTACAAGCTAAAATAATTATTGTAG
>DSDE01000160.1 GCA_011049095.1 Fidelibacterota bacterium | reverse complement strand
CATATAAAAGCGCTCATCATAGGGTATCACCGAATATTTTCCAAAAGTATTGATAATCCCCATTTCATAATTTTGATATAGCACCAGTTTTTCCACAAGCCCCATATACCATTCAGATTTGAAGTGATTTTTTACAAATTCTTCATGACCTCCCAATAATCCACCATTCAGTGAGCTTGTCAATCGAACTGTCGAACCGCCTGTGGGAAATTCCGGCCGATTACGGCTATCGCGAGCGATAACCTGTGACAATCGGTTGGCATTTGTCTTTTCCAGCCCCGTTGGATTGTGCAGTAAAAAAATCAGTTCATTATTTTCATAATTTGAGTATGTCTTTTGAGAAAATGTGATTGACCAAGTCCCTCTGAAATAGCTGTCGGGCCAGCGAAAGCGTCGCCCAAAGTGAGCAGTGATCCCCTTGACTCCTAAATCATAATAATAATAGTAGCTTGCACTATTTCCGCGACTTGAATAATAGAGGTTGGCTCCCACTGTATTCGGGCGGCCCATCAACCATGGTTCTGTAAATCCCAGGCTGAGATATTCATAGGCAGCGCCGCGACGATATTCAGTTGAAACCCGCTGAGCGGATCCCCTGAAATTCGCAATATCCAGGCCAATGCTGCCAACAAATCCATCCAGCTCGCTATAGGCAATGGCTACATTCGCCCGATCGCTGCTTTTTTCCTCGACGATAATCTCAAGATCGATATTTTCGTCATCAACGGGTACAATTTCTGGGATGACATTTCCAAAATAATTTAGCCTGAAAATATCACTTTGTGAGCGAATGAGCGCTTCTCTGTTAAAAACATCGCCAGGAAAAATTCTCATTTCGCGGCGAATGACAAAATCCCTGGTACGGTCGTTTCCGACAATATCAATACGGCGGATAAACACTTTATTATTTTCCACGATGCTGATGGTCAAATCAAGTGTATCTTTATCACGGGGGGTCAATTCAGGAACGACCTGTGCGTAAAGGTAGCCGTGGTCTAGATAGAGGCTGCGGACTCTCAGGTCTACCCCTGATTCAAAGGATTTCTCTTTGTAAGCAGTGCCTCGGCTAATACCCACACTTTCCAGGCTTTTCATCAGATAGTCTGTAGAATAGATAGTATTTCCGGTAACATTAATATTTCCAAAATAATAGGGAATGCCTTCATCGAGAGTAAGCTTGAGAAATATGGATTTTCCATCTTCACTCAGCAGCACTTCTTCATTGGTAAATCGGGCATCACGATAGCCGTGGTCACGATAAAATTGGAGTACATTCAGCTTATCTTCTTCAAATTTCTCTTCATCTAGCTTGCCATCAGTGAAAAGCTTCCACCATTTTCGCTGTTTTATCTCTTTCATCTGCCAGCGTAGCCGAAAATCACTAAAATTTTCATTTCCTTCAAACTCAATATCCCGAATACGTACCTTTTTACCTTCAATAATGTCCATATTTACAATGATTGTATTTTCTACGGCGCCTGGCTCAGTACTCACATCCACTTTGGCATTATAATAGCTTTTTTCAGCATATTTTTCTTCTATTTTTTGAGTGGCGCGATTGATAGTATGTGGGTTTATCACCTGTCCGCGTATAAAAGGTATATCTTTTTCCAGCTCTTTTGTTTTAATCTTTTTATTCCCGCTGTACTCAACTTTTGCCAGGCGAGGATATTCTTCCACCATAATTATGATAAAGGCGCCTGCACTA
Organism: Fidelibacterota bacterium; assembly: GCA_011049095.1. Classification (GTDB taxonomy): domain Bacteria; phylum Fidelibacterota; class Fidelibacteria; order Fidelibacterales; family DSDE01; genus DSDE01. Next base: position 1,104 of record DSDE01000160.1, on the reverse strand, counting down.
GTCTCTTTCTCAAGAATAATTTTCACATCTTTAAAAAGCTTGAGCCGCCATAGCTTTTGAATTCCTTCCTGAATATCATCACCAGTGAGAACGGCTCCTTCAATAAAACCAGAATTAACTTTAATAATCATTTCTGAGGCGGTGGTATTGCCCTGGACAGTAACACCAGCCAGATTGATTTTGGGAATATCCTGGGCAGCTAATGGGTTAGCAAAAACAATTAAAATAAAAGCGCTTAGAAGTAGAATTTTAGTTTTCATAGAATCCTTAGGGATGTAGCTGTTCACTGACTTTGCCGAAACGACGCTCACGATTTATATAATCCCAGATAGCTTGAGTATATTCAGCTCGCCGAAAAGCCGGCCAGAAAATAGGTGTGATATAGATTTCCGAGTAAGCTATCTGCCACAGCAAAAAATTACTGATGCGGTGCTCACCAGATGTACGAATCAGGAGGTCAGGGTCGGGAAGCCCATAAGTATAAAGCTTGGATTCGAATAATGAACGGTCTATCTCATCTGGCTGAATCAGTCCGTTCTGAACATCAGCAGCCAATTTTCTTGCTACCATCAGTATTTCATCGCGACTGCCATAACTGAGCGCTAATACAAGCTTTAAGCCACTGTTGTTTCGGGTGTAATCCACACCTTCCAAAAAGCTTTTCCGGCTGGACTCCGGCAGGTCGTCAACATTACCGATGGTCATTACCCGGACATTATTCCGGTGAAGATTTTCAATTTCTTGATTGATAGTTTCCAGCAGAAGATTCATTAAGGCTTCGATTTCATTTTTGGGGCGTAACCAGTTTTCCTGGCTGAACGTATAGAGTGTGAGACAATCAATACCAAGCTCGCCGCTAAGCTCTACAATCTCTCTGACTGAGTTAATGCCCTCAGCGTGACCGGCTACCCTTGGCAGCCCTTTTTCTTTAGCCCAGCGACCGTTTCCATCCATAATCACTGCTATGTGACGGGGCAGATTCGGGTGATTTTTCAATTGCTCTATGTCTCTATCCAAGACTTTCGTTCTTCCTTCTCAGCCCGCGAAAATAGCTTTAATATTTTGTAAAGTCAAGTTTTATAGTACCTTTACTCACCAGTATCT
>DSDE01000466.1 GCA_011049095.1 Fidelibacterota bacterium | reverse complement strand
TTGTTCCAGTTTTAGTTTTTGTATATCTTGAATCTAATTTTAAAATCAGAATTTTGTTTATTGAAGAGTCTGAAATATGTATATTGCTCTATGGTAAAAAGAAAGAGGCCAATAAGATAAAATGAATATTATTATCGTCGGAGCGGGCATTGTAGGGACGGCGCTGGCTAATCAATGGCAGCGTGGCGGACATCAGGTAGCTGTCATTGACCCGAGCAGCAAAGCACTCAACGCCGTCCAGGAATCAATGGACATACTGGCCATCCTGGGCAATGGTGTGAACCCCAGCGTCCTGGAACAAGCGGATATTGCCCATTGTGATATATTAGTGGCTGTTACGCCTATTGATGAGATTAATATTGTCGTCTGTGGCATTGGGAAATATTTCAATGTAGCCCGGCGATTTGCCCGTATTCGAAATGATGAATTGGCTGGTGGCAGCTCGGCATCCTACCTTAAGGAGCTGGGTGTAACTGATATCATTCAGCCGGAGAAAGTGGTGGTAGAGCGGGTGATGCAGTTTCTCTCCACACCTGGCGTAAAAGATGCAGCCAATTTTCACAACAATGAGCTGCTGCTGCGGGCTGTATTAATTCATAAGGATATGCCACTGGAAGGCAAAACCCTGAAAGCGCTTCGTGATATTTCGGTTTCCCATACATTTCTTGTTGTGGCTGTGATTCGAGAAAATATCGGCATTATTCCAATGGGTGATTTTATTCTCAAGGAAAATGATATCGCCTTTCTCGTATTTCACAAGTCCTCTTTGGGTCTCTTTTCCACATTAACAAACCAAACCCAACGCTCATTGGAGAAAGTCATTGTTTCCGGCAATAGTCTCATCGGAGAGAAGCTTTGTCTTGAGCTGGAGAAGATGCAGATTCCCCAAATAGTCTGGATTAACCCGGACCGGAGCGCGGCTGAAAAAGCAGCCGCCAACCTGGATACAACTCAGGTATTGATGGGCGATGGTATGGAAATGGATTTGCTGCGGGAGCTGAATATTAGCCATGCTGATTTTTTTATATCCGTGAGTGAAGAGACAGATAACAATATCATCAGCGCGCTGCTGGCCCATTCATCAGGCGTCCATGAAACCATCGCCATTACCGATGATCCGCGCTTCAATGACCTTTTTTTATCGATTGGTATATCTCATGTTCTATCTCCGCGCCTGGTAATGGCTCAGGAAATTGTCAGTATGATACGCGGTGGCCATTTTGGGCTGGTGATGCGGGTGGGCACCACGGACCTGGATGTTATTCATTTGATTATTGGCGAAAAAAGTATTGTTGATGGACATACCCTTGGCGACGTCTGGAAAATGGTAAAAGCAAAATTTTTAGTAGGCAGCATCAAACGTGGTAATGATATGTTCATTCCTACCGGGCCAACTATTCTTAAAACCGGTGATGATATTATTGTGATAAGCAAACATAAAAACCGCAACACGATACAAAAACTTTTTAAAGCCCGACAATGAGTTTCCCCACGATACTTAATGGGATTGGCAAGCTCCTCATTTTGCTGGCTGGGGCTATGTTTATTCCTCTGGCGATAGCAATTTATGAACACAGCGGCGGCCTTCACACAGATAATCCAGAGATATACGGTCTTTTGCTGGCTATAATTAGTTCCCTGACCGTTGGAACGATTCTCATCTTTATCTTTCGCCGAGATATACGTAATCAGACGGTTCGGGAAGGCTTTACAATTGTGACTTTGGGCTGGCTTGCACTCACCTTTATGGGCTCTGTTCCTCTATTCATCTGGTTTGTATTGTCTCCAATCTATGACAATTCACTGATAAGCCACTTTACAAATGCCTATTTTGAAACAATGAGTGGTTTTACAACTACGGGGGCGACCATTTTTAGTGATATTGAAGCTGTTCCCAGATCCCTTCTCTTTTGGCGGGCGCTTACGCATTGGCTGGGCGGAATGGGCATCGTTACACTGGCGCTAGCCCTCTTTCCTGCAATGGGCGTCAGTGGCTATCAAATGTTTAAAGGAGAGGTGCCGGGCCCCACTGCCGATCGTTTAAGGCCAAGGCTTGCTGAGACTGCCCGCATTCTCTGGCAGGTCTATTTTCTATTTACCGGCGCAGAAGCCCTCCTCTTGTGGCTTGGCGGAATGTCTGTCTTTGATGCTGTAACCCATGCTTTTGCGACAATGGCCACTGGCGGTTTTTCCATCAAAAATGCATCAATTGCAGCCTATAACAGTGATTATATTCATTGGGTTATCACCTTTTTTATGTTTTTGGCAGGCGTCAATTTTCTCATTCATTTTCGAGTGCTGGGCGGCAACACCATTGATCTGAAGAAAAACCCCGAATTTCGTTTCTATATCTCTGTCTTAAGCATTGCCATTTTGCTCGTGACATTTTCAATCTACCATAGCGGACCCATCGAAAACACTAATGCCACTATGCATTACAGACCGGCAACTGCTATGGATTCAGCAGCGCTGGATAAGCATCTTGAAACTGAAGGGGAAAAAATTTCTGGCTTATACAATGCATTTAAGCACGCTACATTCCAGGTGGTGTCCTTGACAAGCACGACCGGATTTTGTACAGCAGATTTTGATGTTTGGCCGGCATTTTCCAGGATCCTCCTTTTAATGCTTATGTTTTTTGGGGGAAGCGCTGGCAGCACGGGCGGCGGAATGAAAATGATTCGAATTTTAATAACTTTCAAATGGGCATATCGTGAGCTGAAAAAGATTTCACAGCCACGCCTTATCCAGCCAATTAAAGTCGGTGGCCACACTATGGAAGAGTATCGTGTCAATATGATTATTGGCTTTATGC
>DSDE01000247.1 GCA_011049095.1 Fidelibacterota bacterium | reverse complement strand
AAATTGAAAAGTGGAGAGCACAAGGAGAGATATGGCACATACCAAATCAGCAAAAAAGAGAATCCGTCAGGCAAAGAAAGCAAAGCTGCGGAATCGGCACTACAAATCAATGGTTAAAACAAGTATTAAAGCTGTGGAAACGGCAGCAAAGCCGGACGAAATGGCTTCGGCCTTCCAAAAAGCGGTTTCTGTGATTGACAAACTGGTACAAAAAGGCATTTTGCATCGTAACAGCGGTGCAAATAAAAAGTCCCGCTTGGCCAAGCTGGTCAACAGCAAGCAAGCCTGATTTTTTAGAAAATCAAATACTTTAAGGCAGATTATGTCTGCCTTTTTTTATTCTGTCCATTTTTTTGCATATCAAATTCAAATAGCATACTATCCCATTTTATTTTCGCATAAACAATTTCGAGATAATCAGCGAAGCTTTAGCTAGAGTAAAGCCTTCTGGAGCTTTATATCTTTCCTAATCTTCTTCTTTAATTAGCGAAAAGAGTGTATCTTTTAGCCGAAAATGAGACAAACAAACGATGAAAGGGAAACGATGGATTATAAAAGACAATTGGGATTCAGCAAAGAATTAATTATGAGCGACCTGAAAAAAGAGCGAATGATTCAGTATATCAATCTGAAACTTTCATCTCTTGAACTTCCAGTTTTTGCTGATGATAACGATAAAGGTTTCATTGAGATTGCCCACGATCTTATCGCCAGCTACCAGGAAAAAAGCCGTCTTCTCGCTGATCACCTCTGCCCGCCGGATGAGCGGATTCAGCAGTTTATTAACAGCTATTTGGAAGATTGTCCCGAGGCGCCAAAGATTCTTCTGCCTGCGAAAACTTTTATCCTTGATCATCACGGCATCGCCAGAATGCTAAGCATTCCCCCAAATGCTGATTCCTATACGTCGCCGTTGGTTCATAGCTATCGTGTCAAGCAGGGTATTTTGCATAATCCAAAAAATGATCGCCGTACCACGAAGGGCGTTTTTCACGTGGCAGAGGGCGGCCTACCCATTCCCGATGATAAAAAGGCAGTCCCCAAGCTGGTTTTTGCCCGTCTTTTAGAAGCGGCTCTCAATCCGCCCCAGAGTTTTCTGGAACTCCCTTTTACATCAAAATCAGAGAATATGGCTCAGACTTTTGTGTCCCTCTATCTGCGACCGACCGTCTCGCCGGATATTCCAGGATTCAGCGTGCGCAAGTCTATGGAAATTCGGCTTTTTGCACCTGGCAGTCTGGTGAGCAATCTGGATTTTGCCGAATCTATTTTTGGGAATGCCGGTGATCCTCTCCTTCCGGAAAATGATGCGGCGCTGGATCTGGCACATTGGACAGGACATACGGGGGCCATAATTTTAGCGCCCCACCTTATCCATCTGACGAAAAAAGAACTTGGTCTGCCTCACGTTTCTAAAGCTTCCAAAAGGCAAAAAAGAGATGGAATGTGCTGGGAAAATAAAGATGAGCGCTACAATGACGGCACGGCTTTTAAAATCACAGCCAGGTCAGAAAAGGGGGTCATCGTCACCGTCATTGCTGATAATTATTTTGGTTATACGAAAAAAGAGGTGAAAACCCAGATTGGCTTTGCCGCAAATCTTTTTGGGAATGTGGAAGAAGAGCACTCCGGCGGCGCAATGGCTTTCCCCAGTTATAATCTGGGTGATGAATTTCACGACGATACGCAAGTCGCCAAAAGCGGCCACAACTTTGAGGAAATGAGTAAAATCTTCGCCGATACAATCCAGATTCATCCTGAAGGCTATGCAACTGATAAAAACTATAGTAATATTGTCTATTTGCCGGAAAAAGCCCGCATCAAGCTCAATAATATGCAAATTTGCTGGGAACATAATGGGCAAGGGCAAAAGCTGAAACTCTTGCGGGACCATATCTATTTTCATCCGGCAGGATATAAGGTGCGTCTGGAGAAGAACCCAGAGATTAATAGCTGGAATCTCACTGGTACAGTTGCTGAAGGGCTTTTTATCCATAAACCCAGCACTGTTTCTGGCGGCGGAAAATCGGAAATCAGCAAATCCATCAGCGATGCAATCCTCTACGGTCCCTATTTTGTAGCTGATTTTGAGAAAGATTTTGACTTGGTGAATGAGATCATCCATCGTGATTATTGTGATCGCTTTCAAAATAAATTGCCGGATAATCACATCAGCCGCGCGATTCTCAGCAGTGAGCGCAGCCTTGGCTCTGTCATCAAACTGCTCACACCCTCAAAGGATTATACGGAAGAATACAATAACTGGCTCAATACCATACCCCTTTATGTGAAAGGTCTGGTTTTTCTGGTAAAACGCCTCTACAGGCTTGAATGGGGGGAAAGCTGGCGGCAATTCTTCAGTGTGGATATCGTCAATGGCAAGCCCGGCAACGAGCTGAAATTTAAAAATAATAAACTCATTGCCAGTTATCTGCGGGTGGGCCGCACAAAAGATGGCTACTGGCGGACTTTCCGGCTGCGTCAGGATTTTAATGCTGCTGACAAGATACAGTTTGAAGATGACATTACTGCATCTACAGTTGTGCCGATTCAAGAGTTTTCTGTTTTACCGCAAGTGGAAGGATTCCACGGACTGAAATTTCTCGAAAACTGCGAATACCGCTTTTTTCAGCGGCCTGATGACGCCATCCATCGTGGCTATGATAAGCAAGCCGAAAGCGATCTTAGCAAAGGCAATACCTTTATCAGCAATTTTGAGGCTCTGACCCGGCAGGATGCGATTGCAATCTTTGAAGATGCCATCGCTTTTGAAGAATATTCTGAGCCAATGCAGCAAAATATTCGTGATATGGCTGAAAAAAGCAAGTGGAGCTATTT
>DSDE01000417.1 GCA_011049095.1 Fidelibacterota bacterium | reverse complement strand
GGAAATCACCCAGAAAGGTCTGGTCTGGAGCACATCATCGGAGCCGACGCTGGAATCGAATGTTGGCGGCGGATATTCTGAGCAGGGCGGCGGAACTACGGAATTTTCTCAAACAGTCAGCGGGCTGAGTCCTTCAGCGCTCTATTATATTCGGGCTTATGCCACCAATTCTGTGGGGACAAGTTACGGCAATAGCTTCACATTCAGCACATTATCCCCTGCCATCACCGGTTCAGCAAGTGCTGTCACCCAGAGCAGCGCCACCCTTGCGGGAGAAATATCCGATCACAGTGATCTGAGTGCATATACCTTTACAGAAAGGGGCATCGTCCTCAATACCAGCGGCACGCCCACAACTGCCGACACCAAGATTCAGAGCGGCAGCGGCAAAGGGACTTACAACGGAGAAGCTTCGAGCCTCACAGCCGGAACGGACTACTACTGGCGGGCTTATGGCATTTCCGATGGCGTAAGCTATTATGGCGAGACGCAGCAATTCACCACTCGCTTCACCCCGCCGGGCACAGCGCTGAGCATCACCGGCAATACCGAAGCAGTCACGCTGAATGAATCAATTACTTTGGGAAGCAACTGGACCATCAGCCTCTGGTTTAAAAGGCCGCTCGAAAACAGCAATGCCACACTCATTCGTGGCGAAAACGACAGCCATATTCGGGTCAGCGGCAATGTCATCGGCACACAGATTGGCGAAACTTTCTATGCCAGCAATATCAACCTTACCGCTTTGAGCAATGGCTGGTATCATCTGGCAGTGGTGGGCAGCGGTTCCACGACTGCATTTTATCTTTTTGGGGAAACTCAGGGCAGCGTGGCAGCAAAAAGTAGCGACAGCATCAAGCGCTTAGGCAATCACAAAGACGGCGCTGAGCCAGCAGGCATTCTCGATGAAATTCAGGTCTGGAATGCGGCGCTTTCTCTATCACAAATTACCGAATTTGCCCACAAAGCTTTAGAAGGCGATGAGAGCAATCTCCTGGCCTATTATCCCTGCGATGCCAATGGCGGCATCACCGTCACCGATATCAAAGGCAGCCACCACGGTACCCTTGTGAATCCAGCCGGAGGCGAATGGGTTCTCAGCAATGCCGCTCTCAGCGAAAATGCTACCGTTTTGGCGCAGCATGACATTCGCCGTATCAGTCAAGGCTACAGCAGCGGCTTAGAAAGCGAGGGCCTGAAAGTCATTGGCGGCACCGTCACTGGCAGCAACTATCTCATCTACGGCCATAACAATCTCAGCGGCAGCAGCAGCGAAAACCTCAGCGCAGGTTTGGGCAGTCGTCTCGCCAGAGTCTGGTATATCGAAAGCAGCGGCGTTTCTTCGCCCACCCTCTATTTTCAGCGGGGAAATCTCAGCGCCGGCTCTGAAACAGCGCATTATGAACTGCTGAAATCGGCCAACAGCAATATGTCCGGCGCAGTTTCTCTTGGAAAAGCCTCCACCCTCAATACCGAAACCGGCATCGTGGGCTTCAGCGCCAGCTCTTTTGAAAGCGCATACTATACCCTTGCCATAGTAAATGACCAATCTCTGCCGGTCACTTTGGAATCATTTTCCGCAAAAGCCAGCAAAGAGGGCGTCCTTTTAGAATGGGAAAGCAGTGCGGAGATTGAGAATGCAGGATTTGTCATCAGGAGGCAGGAGACAGCTAGCAAAAGTCAGGAAAACGCAGAAACGGAGAACGGAACACAGAGTACGGAGGATTTAAATCAACACTTCGACACATTCGATAAGCTCAGTGAGGCGCAATCACAAATCGCCAATCAACAATTGATTGCTTCGTACCTGACCGAGCAATCCTTAACCGGCGCTGGCTCCGTCACCAAATCCATCAAATACAGCTACACTGACATGAAAACTGAGCCTGGCAAAACATATATCTACACCCTCTCTGATGTGGATTTCTCCGGTAAAGAAACAAAGCTGGCTGCGATTAAGATTAAGCTTGAGGCTAAAGGTGCGATTATCGCTGAAAATTACACCCTGAGGCCGGTTTATCCCAATCCATTCAATGCCAGCTTTACCGTGCCATTCGCGCTGAATGAACCGATGATGGTAAAAGTCGGCCTCCACAATATCGCCGGTCAGCAGGTGATGGATATTCTCAATAAGAGACTCTCAGCAGGTGAATATACTTATCAGGTGAATACCGGTGACTTGAGCAGCGGTGTCTATCTTATGAAGACAATAATGACGGTGGCTGAGCGGAGTCAAAGCCACACTCAAAAAATTGTTTTGGTGAAGTAAAAAGTTCAGCAGGGGTACATCCCAAAGTGTCTTTATAATTTTACTAAGAAAAGCTTCCAGCTTTTCAATTAACAGGATATAAAGAGATACCAGGACAAGAAGAAAACAACTGAAGCCGTTAGCTGTTGAGGCTGTCTTTTAACGCCCGACTCCATCAAAAGCCAGACTGGTCTCGCGTGTATTTTTTCATTCGCGCTAATTCGTGTGATTCGCGGTTATTTTCCCATTCGAGAAAATTCTCGTAATTGGCGCTTTTATCCCCGATTCGCGGTTCAAATTCTCTGTGCTGTGTATTTTTTTGGAGCCACCCGGGGGAATCGAACCCCCGACCCATGCTTTACGAAAGCATTGCTCTACCATCTGAGCTAGGGTGGCCTGTCAAAAAGCCAGCTAATTTAGTTACGGAAAAAATTTGATACAAGTTATATTGTCTGAAAAGTTCTGGCAAAAATCACACCTATCCAAAACAAATTTTTCCATCGATAATTTAGATTATGCTGACTGCCTTAATCTTCCCCGAATTTGTGACAGCCCCGGTCACTGAGCCGTCAGTCGACGGACGAAGTGCGGT
>DSDE01000302.1 GCA_011049095.1 Fidelibacterota bacterium | reverse complement strand
TTATATAGGATTTTATTATCTTTGCTTTTACTTATTTCGGGTAATTGCTCGGGAGTGATTGTCTGAACAGGAAGAATATCGAGAATTTCCTGGGCTCCTAAGCTGACATTGCCATAGCCGGCAAAGCCAAAGATGTAAGGAGCATATGCCCTGGGAAGTCCCTGTGTATTGATAAAGCGCCGCAATTCCCTCAGTTTACTTTTTGCTTCTTCTAGGTCCTTATATTCGTAAGATGGCTTGACTTCGATGAAAGGGCTTATATACCCATGCCAGCGAAGCCGCTGTCCCAGCCCATAGAGGGCGTCAATCATTCCGGCAAGACCGGCAAAACGGCCAAAAAAGACGAGACGTCGCCCTTCTGTGTCAGCAATACGCTCATAGTCAATGAGGGTTGAACTGGTTTCCAACATACGCTGCAAAAGAGGCATATTGTAACTCTGTCCTTTGACAGTATGGCTAAAAAAAAGATATGTTTTCTGTGGGATAATCAGACGGGTGGGAATCTCTTTAACAGCAAAAATAACTTTTGCCCGACTAAAATTTTCGGTGATTTGCGCGCCGGCCTCTCTGAATTCATCATCTAGAAAAGCTCTCCTTTCAAAGGGCTGCACATAAAAGTCAATGGCATATTTTTCTTTTATTGTGCGGATATGTTCAGGAATAATGGGTACGCGCCGCTCCCATTCATTTTTGTCTTCTCTGCGAATTCCAACGATCTCATTCATTTTTTACTCCATTCCAGCCGTTCTGATTAAAAAGTCACGGCTCTTTCCGTGACGATATGGTATAAAAAAAGTTTCACAGAAGCAATGAGAATTCTTAATAAAAGTGAAATAAAAAAGGGGCTGATGTCAGCCCCTTTTTTATCTGCATAAATAGCTTTTTATTTCAGTTTAAATGATAAGCCAATGGCAATAAGGTCAGAGGTCTTTTCGTAAGTTTCTTTGACGTTGGGAACTTGCCCTAATAGCGGCGAGACATAGGTATAGGTTTTTTCTACATCTGTATCATAGAGTGTTTTTATATAGCCAGCATTGAGCATGATGCCGTCAGATAGCTTGTAGCCAAAGCCACCAGCTAGCGAGTGAGAACCCAAACCATAGGACATATCAGAATTTCTGCTGTAGTTTCTGGCTGTTTCGGCGCGGAGATAGCCGGCGCTGACGATAAATTTTCCGCCAAATAAGTATTCTGCGGCTAGGCCGTATTCAATGGCGTTATTTTCGATGTATTCATCGTGTTTATCGCCATAACCGTAATCAGCGTCTTTATCGAAGTAGTAGTGAAAGCTGCCTTCCAATTTCAGCTCAGGAGTGGCTTGAAAAGATGCTCCGGCCATCAGCATTGCCGGAATGTCAGATCTGGATTTCACACCGTCGGGAAACATTCCAGAGCCATCAACTGTTGTTTCGTTGGTGAATTCCAGCTCTGTCAGCATCTCATAGCGCAGGCCGATATTCACTTTGTCATTGAAATTGAGGTTCAGACCTATGATAGGTGTAATTCCACTGGCGGTCTGTTTGGCATCTACTTCCATATCTTTAAAACCGGCATCCAACTGGCTGGCCTGTGCCGTATAGCCATCAGCTACTGCGTCAAAGGTGCCTTTTACGATAACGGGTGTGGAAGTATTTGGATCAAAAGGCTGACCAAAAGCCTGCAGCCCAGCAGCAATCTGATCAACTTGTGTCTGCGTAACGACTCCACCGGCTATCAGCATTGCGAAGGACATTGACCCGACTCCGGCATCAATCAGCGGCTGAACTCCTGCGCCTCCGGCAGCGGCCTGTCCGGCTACACCACGGAGCACATCACCGGGAATGACCCAGTTCCCGCCGGCATTGACTTCTACCCCTTTAAGGTAACCTTCATAAGTATTTGTACCGGTCACGTAACGGGCTCCGGCATAGACACTGATCATTTCGTTAATTGAGTATGTGATTCCCGCCTGTCCTCCCAGATACAGACTGGATCCGGTGAAGCTGATTTGTGCCCGATAATCAGAGACCCCGGTTTGGGCCAGCGCTGCTTTCAGATCGGAAACCGGCATTTCAAATGATGGCAATCCATCAGAAAACTCTGCGCTTCCGCCACCGCCAATGGGTTCAAACCCGGCGCTGACTGCAATTTTCCCACTTTTCCACACTGCGTAAAAATTAGGGAAAAGAGGCGCTGTCGTCTCGCCGCCAAACTCCTTCGTGTTCAGATAAGCATGGCTGTTCGTGACAGTTCGGGTTTGAAAAATGCTTTGATTAGACAGACTCAGATAGAATCCATCGGGCATCATTCCCAGTCCTGCGGGGTTGGAATAAGCTGCATCCACACCTGTGCTGGCTGTGCGGTTCAGGGTGCGGGCATATTCAGCGCTCTGGTTTGTGTTGTTCATCGTTCCGCCGGCAAATACCAGCGACACCGTCATCAACAGTGCGACCATTAATTTGACTGTCTTCAACGTTCCCTCCTTTTTATTGGTTTATTTTTCACTGACGGAAAATTGCACTAAGTTCCGTCATTATGCAAGTAATTTTTTTCTATCGTGTAAACTATTCCTCATTTACAGGTTCAAGGGGAATAAAAACGTGAACTGATGTGTATTTTTCTGGCGAGCTATCAATTTCAACCTTGCCGCCCCAGTCTCTTAAAATATTATAAACTTCGTAAAGGCCCAGCCCTGCATGCTCATCAGACTGTTTAGTGGTGTAAAAAGCATTAAATACTTTATCAATATTTGATTTGGGAATGCCAACGCCTTCATCGCGAACGGTGAGCCGGATAAATTGCTGCGCATCTTCTGTAAGTTCTTTCCCAAAAATCTGAATTTTTTTATTGGGGTCCCTTTC
>DSDE01000258.1 GCA_011049095.1 Fidelibacterota bacterium | reverse complement strand
GTTATGAATAGTGCATTTTTATGTTTCATCTTATTGAAAAATAGGAATAAAATTACTTGAATGAAAGATTTATTCTGTTAGAGGATTGGCAGATAAACTTAGCGCTCCATCCACAATCCACCGCTGCTTTCCAGGTAATCGGCGATGGAGTCAGCGGCCTTTGAAATCTCATTGTGAGAAATATCATAGCGAAATACAGGAAGCATCGAATTATCCACCAGTTTCTCAAGCGCTTTTTGCTCTGCAATAAAGCGGGAGATATCATCATATTGAGAAGGATTGCCACTTACTTTGAGGCGCTCAGCTTTGGCGGCGGCAAAAGAATCCGGGCTGCGATAAAGATAGATGAGGCGAAAATTGAGGGGCAGGAGTCTTTTTTCCAGCCATTCAAAATTGTAATCTCGTTGGCAGTAGCGTTTCTGGTGCATTATCGTGCTAAGATGAAAGCGGTCTATGATCCAGGAATAATAACGCTGCAGCTCAAAGAGTCTCGCCCAGCTATGATAGGTTTCCATTGCCAGATTCTCTTCATCCTGATTAAAATTGATGATTCCTCTTCCCCAGGGAAAATTGGTGAACGCGCACCATTCTCCAGAAATCACAGGCGAATGATAGCGATATTTTCTTGGTCCAACAATTCGGGATGCTCATTAAGCGCAAAGGCAATATCAGTTTTAAATGTAAGCCTCGTTCCTTCAAGGATGATTTTGGGTGTTAGCTTTTTGCTCATTTTCAATTTCCTTTTTCAATTCGAGTAAGTTCAAGAATAAAGGCTGCGCCGCCTTTGCTAAGCTTTTCCGCTAGAAAAAGCCGCCCGCCATAAGATTCTGCAATTTTTCTGGAAAGGGCCAGCCCCTTGCCGCTGCTTCCCCATCCACTGTAGGCCATTTCAAATATTTTTTCTCTCAATTCAGGATGTACACCAGGGCCATTGTCTATTACAGAGATTTGACAAAGCTGGGCGAGGTGTTTTATTGTTATGATAATCTCTTTTTTCTGGCTGCCGCTCAGGGCTTTCACGGCATTTTGCAAAAGATTGTCTAAGATATCAGCCAATTGAGTTGCAGGCATCAGCACATTGTATTCTCCGCCATCTTCCAGTACGAGATGATAGCGAATATCATTTTTTTGGTTTAGCGCCCGCCTTTCACTGAGCAGGGTATTGATAAGCATCACCGCATCACAGCTAAATTGCTGAAAGACAGTCTTTTTAATCTCATTGATTCTATTTTTCATCTGGTGAATATTTTCAGCGATTTCCAGATGGCGATATTCACTGATATCCTTCTGCAGTTCATCTTCGATAGCATTCAATTGCTGATGAAGTTTTTCAAAAGGCAGCTTTTCGAATGCACTTTCTATTCCCAACTTGATTATAGCAGCAATTCTGGGCTTTGTCAATTCTAAAAAAGTCTGAATACGCTCATTGAGTACATTTTTAATTTTTACAGAAGCGCCTTTTCGGCTGGAAAAATTTTTCAGCAAGAGAATGAGACCATTCAGATTATCTATTGCCCATTCTCCATGAGAAAAGACCATAAGCTCCTTTAATAATTGATATCGCTTTTCTGCTAGATTTTGCTTAGTCAGGCGGCGAAGCACCGGAATCGCAGTAAAAAGAGGAAGTGTATTCACGATGATAATGGTCAATAGCGGTATGCCAAAACGAATAATTACATTAGGATGAGTATTGAGAAGAATCATCATCCAGAAAAGGGTGAGCGTACCGATGAGCATAGCCTGGCGCATTCTCCAGCTCCAGTGGAGAAACTTTCTTCCCAAATGCTGGAAAAAGAGCGCTGCAGCGAGAGTCAGCAAGACAGAGAAAAGCATAAACCATACTGTAGGCTGGTGGAGATGATAAAGGAGGCGAAAGAAGTTTTTTTGCAGGCTGATAAGCCAGAGAGGATCGGAAGACAGGAGCAGTATTTGGGTATTGTGAGAAGCTCTTTTAATTTTTTCATCATTGCTGAAAGTCAGCGCTAAATAATTGTCGGGAAGTGTCACCGATTTTTGAGGAGAGACTGAAGAGGGTGCAAGCCAAACTTTTTGTGAAAGTGAATCCGTTTCCAGGCTCATAATGAATGGAGGCAGAGCATAATTGTTACTGTGTCCGCGCCATTGAACAACTGGCGGATTCCGGCGCTGCTGCTGATTTTGCCAGAAAGCGTTTTTTCCCGGCGCCAAGCCATAGATATCCAGATCATAATCACCGTCCAGGTCTGCAATCAAGACCTGATATACAACCGGCTTATCAAGGTGCAGCTCAGCAGCAAACTCCCGAAAAGTACCGTCTCCCTGATTGAGCCATACCTGATTGGCTGAAGGCGGGAGACATAAAAAGATATCCGGTAGACCATCATTATCAAAGTCAGCAATATCAGCAAAAACAATATTCTCTAGCGATCTGCCAAAGACTTGCTCTGTTTCCATCAATTGAAAATCACCATTGCCGAGGTTTTTTAATAATTCAAGAGAGCTGACATTTATACGGAGTATATCAGGCAGCCCGTCAGGGAAAAAATCGCCGGGAATCAGTTGACTGGTACGCGTATAGCCTGGTAAATGCTTTGTGCTGCGCTCGCCATTCACGTTGTAAATTATATAATCTTCTCCCCAAAAATTGCCCACCAGCAAGTCTGTTTCGCCATTCAGATCAAAATCAGCAATGAGCGTCACTCTATTCCAATATCGGGTCGAGTCAAGATAAACAGCCTCTCCCCACGGTCGATTACGCCTCCCCTTAAACCAAAGCAGCGCGCCTTTGCGACTCTTATGACTATAGTGGGACGTCAGCAATAAATCGAGAACACCATCGTTATCCACATCCATAAGGGCAATATCAT
>DSDE01000304.1 GCA_011049095.1 Fidelibacterota bacterium | reverse complement strand
TTCAAAAATCTTCATCGCCGCCTCAAAAGCAAGCTTATAAACATCCAATTCTCTATGCGAACGTATTTTCATATTTTTCTTCCTCTATTTCCCTTAATCTCCAAGTCTCTCCTTCACTTCGTCTCTTAGTCACTTAGTCTTCTACTTCTAACGACTCCCAACTTAATCACATTCTTCACATTCTGCCAAACCAACTCCCTCATCCACGGAAAAAACGAATCCCCAAGAAATAAAGAAATAAATTTCACGGGGTAAACACTCCACCGCTGCGGATGCACCGTTATCATAATCCTATCCGGCAACAACCCAGCCTCCGCCGCATCAACAATATCCTGCGTTGTTCGAAACCTATATTTTTCCTGTAAACTGCCACTGCTGCTGCTACTTTTTTTCTCTTTGTCACTTCGTCGCTTCGTCCCTAAGTCACTAAGTCTATCTGCCCTCTGACCTCTGACTTCTGACCTCTGTCTTCTGCCCTCTGTCTACTGACTCCTGCCTTTCAATCTCCTACATACGATATACTACCAACGATAAACGATTTACTATCTACTAAATTCCGTCTTCTGCCTCTTCCCTGTTAAATATTCCCTTCTTAATATCCACCAAGTTGACCTGACTTTATTACTTAGATTGCCATAATTTGGTTAGACTTTGTTACAATAAATGCTGAAAAATACCTTGACTTTATTTTATTATTTTTCTATATTCCATTACAAATTATTGTTATACTCAAAGCTAATGGAGCAATCCATGTATTCCCGTTCGATACTTGATGTATTAACAAAATGGAAAAACAAATCCGATCGAAAACCGCTGGTGTTAAGAGGTGCTAGACAGGTCGGTAAAACCACGGCTGTCCAATTATTTTCTCAGCAATTTGATAACTATATCTATCTCAATTTAGACCTGAAAAAAGATCGAGATATTTTTAATGAATCATTATCCATTCAGGAGCTTTTTCAAGCGATTTTAGTATTGAAAAATATCACTCTTAAAAAAGGCTCCACGCTAATCTTTATTGACGAAATTCAAAACTCGCCTATTGCTGTCAAAATGCTCAGATATTTCTTTGAAGAAATGAAAGAGCTGTTTGTCATCGCTGCGGGCTCGTTGTTCGAGATCATGCTTGAAAGGACTAATATCAGTTTTCCAGTCGGCAGGGTCGAATTTTTTTATATGTACCCCTTAACCTTTGAAGAATTTCTAAATGCAAAAAATGAAAATAAACTACTTGAGATTTACCGAACCGTTCCCCTCAAACCATTCGCCCATTCAAAACTTCTCAGCCTTTTTCATCAATATACATTAATTGGCGGCATGCCTGAGATTATTCAAAAATATATCAATAATGAAGATATAACCGCCTTGGCAACGACTTATGAATCATTGCTGGCTTCCTATATCGGAGATTCCGAAAAATATGCCGACACGAGTTCAATGCGAAATATTCTTCGCCATTGCATTGAATCTATCCCTTTTGAGTCGGGACAGAGGATCAAATTTCAGGGCTTTGGTAATTCCAATTATCGGTCACGGGAAGTTGCTGAAGCATTACGCCTGATAGAACGAGCCATGCTCATTTATCTGATCTATCCTTCAACGACAACGCAAATTCCAATTCAAGCGGATCTTAAAAAATCACCCAAATTACAATTTATCGATACTGGCTTATTGAACTATTTTGTTGGGTTGCAGCCTAATTTTTTTCGTTATGAAAATCTTCATTCTTTTTATAAAGGCATAATTGCCGAGCACATCGTACGGCAGGAACTGATTGCCCAAAATATGTACGACAATAAAAAAGTCTTATTTTGGGTGAGGCAGCAAAAACAGTCAACGGCTGAAGTTGATATGGTGCTGCAGTATCAGAACTACGTCATTCCAATCGAAGTAAAAGCGGGTAAAGCGGGAACACTACGATCCTTACACCAATTTGTCAATCATTCGAATCATTCCTATGCAGTGCGACTTTACGCAGGTAACTTAGAAATTACCAATTCAGTGACGCCACAAGGGAAACCCTATAAGCTGCTCAACCTACCCTATTTCCTCGCTGGTAAAATTTTTAACTATATCGAAATGTTATTACATACATAATCAGATATCCGTTCGTTATAAACCTCATCCCCTAAACTACCCTGCGGCCATTTCCAACCTTCCCCTGGCAGCAGAAGGGGAATATCCTTTCTCCCACTCCTAAAAGGAGAAAAGTCAAAATAAGCAATTGCCGTCCAGCTACTCATTATATGGCTAATCTGTACTCCTTACTCTGCCTTCTGACGTCTGCCCCCAATCCTCTGACCTCCGACCCTTTCCAGAGATCAGACATCAGAGGTCAGACGTCAGAGATCGGCGATCAAAGGTCAGTTTTGATTAGGAAAGATGACGGGTTGTTTATCATAGAACCCAACATTTTGCCAATTTCCGTAGCTTGGGCGATTAAAGATTTATACTCCTCGATTTTTATATAACCGCAGTCTTTGGCAAAATCTAAGGATGATTCGGTTTCACTATTCTCACCATCACAGTCGGTCAGCTTACTCACAAAGTGTGCTTTATAGCGGCGTTTCGCCCAGGCTTCCCTCAAATTTAAACATACCGATCGGGAAGAACGCCTAATTTGACCGGTTAACGCATACTTTTCTTCTACCGGAAAAGTTTTACTTATGTCAAATATCTCCATCGCCAGCTTATAAGCTTTTTTATACACTTCCAGGTCTTTTGCAGAATTAATTCTCATTCAATCACCCTTTTCTACCCTCTGACCTCTGACTCCTGACCTCTGACTTCTGACCTCTGCCCTCTGACCTCTGACCTCTGACTTCCGACCTCTGACCTCTGCCCTCTGA
>DSDE01000492.1 GCA_011049095.1 Fidelibacterota bacterium | reverse complement strand
GGATGGATAGATGAAGATACAGATACAACACCTGCAGGGCCTAGTGGATTTGGCCCCAATCTCATCATCGATTTCTTGTTGCAGAGAACTGATATCTAAGTGAACCAAGAAAGATTAGATATAAGGAAAGTTCCATACGTATAGTAGGAGAGCAAATCTCGGCTCACTGCCGGAAAAAGCAAATACACAGTATACTCTGCAAGAATATATTTTATCAAAAACAAGTCATAAAATGCTTTAAACTTTTGTGGCTGATTTTCTGCAATTCTGATTCAGAGAAAATCTTTCCAGGGCATCGCCTTCAGTATGAATATTCCCACAGATTCAAATGATTGATTTAAGGAACCACAATAAAAAAGGAAGCAATAAATGGAACATAATGTAATGATTCACAACCAATTTGGCTTGCTGGCTGTCTTGATGACAGTTCCGGCCTTAATTTTTTATTTACAACGATATGCCCCCATAAACCGGCTCTACGGCATCGTTCCGCCCTTAGTATTTGCCTACTTTCTGCCAACGCTTCTTACTTTTCTCAATATTATTCCTCCGGAAGCTCCCGTATATTCCCAAATCAAGAAATTTGTATTACCTGCCAGTTTGCTATTATTAACACTGGCAGTGGATATACGAGGCATCATTCGCCTTGGCCGGAAAGCAGTTATCATGTTTTTAACAGGCACATTAGGAATAGTAATCGGCGGTCCTATCTCGCTTCTTATCTGGCATAAGTATTTGCCTGAGGATATCTGGAAAGGAATGGCAGCTCTTGCAGGAAGCTGGATAGGCGGAGGCGCGAATTTCATTGCCATCGGCCAAAGTGTGGGAACACCAGATCAGATGATGGGTGTGATGGTTGTCGTGGATGTCCTGGTTGCCAACATTCTCACTGGCGCGCTGCTCTTTCTCGCGGGTCGTTATGAAGCGATTGACAGACGTCTTAAAGCAGATAACAGCGCAATTATAGAATTACGCGATAAAGTCATCGCCTTTCAGAAATCAACGGAACGTGTAGCCAGCACCGCCGATTATATGCTGATGTTGGCAATGGCCTTTGGAGGCGCTTACCTTGCCTTTGAGATAGGAAACCGCTTGCCGGAAATTGGTGATATCATCTCCCACAGCACCTGGAAGATTATCCTCATCACCTCCCTGGGAGTTATTTTCAGCTTCACTCCGGTAAAAAGCTATGAAGGCGTCGGTGCCTCAAAACTTGGCACTGTTATGCTCTACCTCCTGATTGGCGTTATTGGCGCCAGCGCTGACCTGAAACAGGTCATTCAGTATCCGGCGCTATTTTTGATGGGCATTACCTGGATATCGATTCATGTCGGCTTAATGGTTTTAGTGATGAAACTCATTAAAGCACCCCTATTTTTTGTGGCAGTAGGCTCTCAGGCAAATGTAGGCGGTGCAGCTTCAGCTCCCATCGTCGCGTCAGCTTTTCATCCTGCTTTGGCTTCAGTCGGTGTGATGCTTGGCATCGCTGGTTATGTATTGGGAACTTATATGGCCCTTGTCTGTGCCTATTTTTTAAAAATTGTGGCTGGCATTTGAGAATCTAAAATAATCTATATCTCTCACACTTAAAATCGGCCAGCTTCAAAAAAAGTTTTTATCGAAGGAATATCTGCTTTTAAAGCATCTGCCAAGCTGCCGCAAAAGATTGCCTCACCTTTTTCCAAAAAAATGATATTATCCGCGATGCGGTGAATACTTGCCAACTCATGGGTAACAATCACAATCGTCATAGCCAGTTGTTTTTTTAAATTGAGAATGAGCTCATCCAGTGAGGCGCTGGTGAGGGGGTCTAAGCCGGCTGAAGGTTCATCACAAAAGAGAATTTCCGGGTCCAACGCGATAGCCCTTGCCAATGCCGCCCGCTTTTTCATACCACCGGATAATTCCGATGGAAACCGATGAATCGCGTGTCCCAAATGCACCAGGTTGAGCTTGACATTTACAATGGCTTCAATGAGTTCTGAAGAAATATTCGTGTGCTGCTCGATGGGAATTGCCACATTATCAAAAATCGAAATACTATTAAGAAGTGCGCCATTCTGGAAAAGCATACCTACTTTTTTAAGAATCTTTTTAAACTCACCTGGGTCCATTCCGACCGTTTCCTGCCCAAAAATCTTGATAGTTCCTGAATATGGCTCATAGAGACGCACTATATTTTTTAAAAGCGTCGTCTTTCCACAGCCACTGGTACCCAGTATAACGCTTATCTTTCCACGAGGAATAACGGCATTCACATTTTTGAGAATGATATTATCGCCGTATCGCGCTTCCAAATTGCCAATTTCTATTATGTTATCGTTTATCATTATATCAGAAATATCAGGCTAAAAACTGCATCAAGAACAATGACTGCAAAGATGGACGCCACCACAGACGCTGTGGTCGCTTTGCCGACCCCTTCAGCGCCGCCAGAAACCTTAAATCCGTAATGGCTGCCAATAATGACAATCACCCATGCAAAAAAGACCGATTTTGAAAGACCAATAAAGAGATCTTTTAGTGTTAAAATCATAAAGCTCTCGGCAATATATGCCTGTGGACTAAGATTAAGATAAAAATAGCCCACTAAAAGCCCTCCAAACATACCAACTATTATGGATAGCGTTACCAATAAAGGCATACAAATCGTCATAGCATTAAATTTTGGTGCGACAAGATATCGAACCGGGCTGATAGCCATCATCTTTAGGGCATCCACTTCCTCAGTTACCACCATTGTAGCAATTTCAGAAGCAATAGCCGATCCACTGCGGCCAGCAACAATAATTGCTGTCATCATAGGCCCCATTTCCCGCACCATGCTGATGGCAATCAAGTCTGCTACG
>DSDE01000485.1 GCA_011049095.1 Fidelibacterota bacterium | reverse complement strand
TAATCAGATAGGCGTAGGCTCTGCGATGGCTTCTTCCGACACGTCCCCTGAGCTGGTATAGTTGCGAGAGGCCAAAGTTTTGAGCATCCAGTATAAAAAGGGTATTGGCATTGGGAATGTCGATTCCTGATTCGATAATTGTTGTGGAGATAAGGAGATCAATTTTGTGACTGTAAAAAGCGAGCAAAATATCCTCAAGTTCTGCACCTTTCATCTGACCGTGAGCAAAGCGGATAGAAATAGATGGAACAAGCCTTTGCAATTCGTTTTGCAGGTCCTGCAGACGCGAGATATCATTGCAGACAAAAATGATTTGACCATTCCGTTGTTTTTCCCGATGAATTGCATCAGAAATCAATTTATCGTCCCAATTTATAATTTTTGTCTGGATAGGCAAGCGCTCCTTGGGCGGTGTTTCTATAAGTGTCAAATCACGAACACCCATAAGAGAAAATTCCAATGTCCGTGGAATAGGGGTTGCACTCATTGTAATTACATCTATCGAATTTTTCAGCTTTTTTATTTTTTCTTTATCCGCAACGCCAAATCGGTGTTCTTCGTCAATAATTAATAGTGCAAGATTTCGAAAAACAACATCATGGGAGAGAATACGATGTGTTCCGATCAAGATATCTATTTTTCCTTTTCCTAAAAGCCTTTTGATTTGAATACTATTTTTCGTGGAATTAAATCGATTTAGGACTTCAATCACGACGCCATATTTAGAGAGACGCTGTTGGAATGTCTCAAAATGCTGAAAAGATAGAATTGTTGTTGGAACCAATATTGCGACTTGAACGCCAGACATTACAGCTTTAAAGGCAGCTCGGATAGCGACTTCTGTTTTGCCAAATCCCACGTCTCCACAGATGAGGCGATCCATAATTCTATCAGACTCCATGTCCTCCTTAATCTCAGCGATTGCCTTTAGTTGGTCTGCTGTTTCCTGGAAGGGGAATGATGACTCCAAATCGGCCTGCTCTTCTGTGTCTGGAAAAAATCGATATCCCTGCAATGCTTGTCTCTGACGGTAGAGTTTTACTAAATCTTCCGCCACGGTATGAACTGCGGCTGTGACTTTTTTCTTTACATTTTGCCACTTAATGCCTTTAAGTGCACTGAGTTCTGGTTTGACCTCGGAAGAGGCGCTGAACTTAAAAACTTTGTGAAGCTGTTTGGTGGAAAGGTAAATACGGTCATCTCTCGCAAATTGCAGAATGACCACGTCCTGGGGCACATCATCAATGACAATAGTCTTGATACCATCAAAGCGACATATTCCATGGTCTCGATGTACTAGAAAATCACCATATTTCAACGATTCTGTGAGAGGGCTGCGCTGACTGCTTTCTGGAATAAACTGCTCATTTGGGTTAACCATTCTTTCCCGCTGAAAGAGCTCATGCTCGGTAAGCACGGCAATCCTTTTTTGGGGAATGACAAAGCCTTCTGAAAGAACGCCCCACTCTCTGAATACAGATTCACCAAGGAATTCCATTACTTTTTTTCTATAGAGGTCTCGCTCATACAGATAAAAAATGCTAAACCCATCGTTTTTAAGTAAAGAAAACATTTGAAGCGGATCTTCAAAAGCTGACGAAAAGGCTGACCATGATTTAAAAAAGGAATTGGAAGCAGGAAGAAAACGTGTTGAGGGATAAGAAAAATAATGGTGGCCTTTGACTTCAAATAGAATAAAAACTGAATTTGAAGGGAGGTTTTTAATGAGAGCAGATGAATCTTCATAACGATTAGAAGCAGGCATTAAAGAAAAATTACTGCAGGCTTCTAAATTATCCTGACTATTAGGGTGAAATCTAAATATTGATTCAATGGTATTAGCAAAGAATTCCAGACGATATGGGTATGTTTCACCAAAAGGATATATGTCAAGAATACCACCACGAACAGCGTATTGTCCCGCAAATTCTACAATGTTGGCACGCTGGTATGCGAATTCAGAGAGCTTGGAAATGATCCATTCAAATTGATATTCTTCACCTTGCTTAAACACGAGACGAAATTTTTCAAGGATTATTTTATTTGGCAGTTTAAGATTGGTAACTCTGGGTGAGCTTATGATAACGCGAAGAGTATTATTATAAAAAAGGCGAGTGAATTGGGAAAAATGGTTTTCAAAAGCTGTCTTGTTAAATGATTCATCTCCAGAGAAAAAGGGCAAATATGATATCTCATCTTTTCCTAAAAGTTTAAATAATTCGTCGTATATATTTTCTGAAGCGATTTCATCATCGGTGACGATAATTGGAAAATATTGCTTTTCCAGAAGATAAAGAATAAAAAGTGAAAAGAGCCCTCGTGGAAGCGATAGTCCATTTTCCCATTTATTGAAAATAGTAGAGAGTTGGTGCTTACTATTGAGATTAGTATATACTGCGGAAAGAGACATGTTTCTCGTGAAACCTCAGTTTAGGTAAATTAATAATATTTGTAGGTCTGCAGGAGAAATGCCCCTGATACGAGAAGCCTGACCGAGTGTATCTGGCTTTAGGCGAATCAATTTTTCACGTCCCTCATTGCTGAGAGAGACAATGCTTTGATAATCAACATTTTTAGGTATAGGTTTATTTTCAAATCGCTGTAGTTTTTCTGCTTGTTTTTGTTGACGAATAATATAGCCCTCATAGAGAGTATCAGTATATGCCTGTCTTAACTCCTCTAATGAATAATTTGGAAAATACTTAGATTGAAACATAGACAAATCAGAATCTTTAAAAATGGTTTGCTTGATTAACTGATTTAAATTTCTCCTAGCTAGCTTATCTGTGGAATTTAAATTGAGTTCTTCCGGAGATATTTTTAATTCTTTAAAAGAATCGATAGCAGAAC
>DSDE01000314.1 GCA_011049095.1 Fidelibacterota bacterium | reverse complement strand
TCTTATGTCCTCTCCTGCACGATAGACAACAGCAGCGATACACTACAGATTGAAGGTGTTTGCGGAATCAATTCAAAACTTGAATTTGCCCTGAATGAGATTTTTAAACAAAATGAAGCGCCTTCTATGCAAGATAAATCCAAGCAAGCTTAAAGACAACCTGCAAAATAATCCAATATACCAGGTCAGAGGAGGACTATTTGATATTCTTAGTTGCCAAAGATCACCAGAAAGCGTCAAATCTATAATAGAAGACATCGCGAATGAAGGGGTCTATGCCCTGCCTGTTAATTGGAACCGGCAGCATATGGGGATCTATTATATTTTGGTGCAAGAGCCGATACAAACAGGAAAGGCACTCTATCTAATCAACTATATTCGGGAAATTGCCCTGCTTGTCTCACAGCGCCTATTCCAGATGGAAACCATCAACAATTCTCAATATTATAGAATTTTAGTGCAGCAGAGCAGTGACCTTCAGTTTATCGTGCAAAATGCAAGACTTCTCTTTTACAATCAGATCGTGCCTCGCTTCACCGGCTATAGTCACAGCGAGCTGCGCTCAAGACCCATCTTTTCATTTCTGCATCCTGATGAAATGAAAAAAATTCACGTTTTAGCCAAAAATAGCTTGAAATCAAAGGAGCCATTGCGATTTGTCACGCGAATTATTATCAAATCTGGCGAAAGCCGCTTTATTGACCTGACGCTTACAAATCTCAAAAAGGAGCTTGACAAGCTCTTTATGATTACTGCCAGGGATATCAGCGCCCACATTCAAACTCAGCAGGTTCTCATTCGCTCTGAAAACCTGCATCGAATGGCCATTAACTCATTGCGCTCCGCGGTTGCCGTCAGTGATGCCAGTCATTGCATGCTGCTATATAATCAATCTTTTATAGACCTTTTAAAACACCTTGATATCAGCTGCACAGAGTTAAAAGGGAATTCTATTGAGAAGCTCCTTCAGCCCCACATCAAGGATATCTCTGTACTGTTTTCTAAAGCTGTCTCAAAAAATGAACCCTTGTCCCGAAGCATAAGCCAAACATTAAGGGGAGAGCCCTGCCATTTGCAAATAAACATCACTCCCCTTTATGAAAACGAGACACTTAGTCATTGTGTCACGGTAATACAAGATTTGACGGATCAGACAGAGCTATTGGTCAGAGAAAAAATGATTAAAAGCAGGATGCTGGAACAAGAGCGAATGAGCTCTGTAAGCCTTTTGGCTGGTGGTGTGGCTCACGAGGTCAATAATCCCATTACCGGTATCATCAATTACGCCGCTTTGATTGAGTTACGCACCCAAGACGCACTGCTAAAGAAATTTGCCAAGGGGATTCAGAAAGAAGGCGAGCGGGTAACGGATATCGTGCGGAATCTGCTCTCATTTGCCCGCCAGGACAAGAGTGAAACAGAAGCACATACTGTAGAAGAGATTGTTCACCGCAGCCTGATGCTTATCGAGAGCCATCTCCGGCGAGATGGCATAAGCATAGAGATAAAAATCGAAGAAAATTTGCCGAAAATCGTTTGCAATATTGAAAAAATGAAACAGGTTATGCTAAACCTTCTGTTTAACGCCCGTGAAGCTCTTAATTTCAGGGCCGATGAGGGTGATTTTGATAAAATAATAAGTATCCAAGGGGGAAAAAGCATCTCCAGCTCTTCTTATCAATAAGAGATAATGGTATTGGTATCGCTCCCAGCGTTCTTGGCAATATCTTTACACCCTTTTTCACAAGCAAAGCCCAATCTGAAGCCACAGGCTTGGGTCTCAGTGTAGCCTATGGTATCATTCAGGAGCTGGGGGGCACACTGACAGCAGAAAGCAAATTAGGCCAATACAGTAAGTTTACAATTCAGCTTCCACTGAAAAATCACTTAAGCTAAGCGCGGTTTTCCTGACGGATACGCATAAAAAAAAGGTCCATCAATTGGCGGATTTCAGGTGCTAATATACCAGAAATCACTTTTACCCGATGATTGAGTCTGGGGTCTTCACACAGATGATAGAGGCTATCGCAGGCGCCCATCGCCGGATCGGCCAAACCATAAACCACTGTATCAATGCGGGCATTCACTAGAGCGCCGGCACACATCGGACAAGGCTCCAGACTTACATAGAGGGTGCAGCCTGTGAGGCGCCAGTCACCTATGCGGTCAGAGGCGGCAGAAAGCGCCATTATTTCGGCATGTGCGGTGGGATCGTTGAGCTGCTCTCTTAGATTAAATCCTTTAGAAATAAGCTGATCATCCTTAATTAAAACAGCACCCACAGGAACCTCGCCTTTTTCCAGAGCGATTTCAGCCTGGAGCAAAGCTTTTCTCATCCAATAGCGATGTCTCTCATCAGCGGTGCCAGCTATCATAGACACAGCTCATCTATCGTCTCTTTAATTTTTTGAATCCCTTCCTGGATACTCTTTTCATCAGCGGCAAATGATATTCTGATAAAACCCTCTCCATCGTTTCCAAAAAGACCGCCCGGCATCACAGCCACGCCATGATTACGCGACAATCTGAGGGCAAATTCGTTACTGCTTATTGCATTTTGAAGGTGAGCCTGATAATTAAAAAAGAGATAATAACCTGCAATGGGCTCTTGAAATGCATTGAGCCCTTTCTGGCGCATTGTATCGATCATCAGCTTCCGGCGATTATCTAAAATCGACAGAATTTTATCTCGAATCTCCCGGCCGCCTCCCTTAAAAAAACGGATGGCCATTCGTTGGCTGATAGTGGGTGCACAGGTAATAAGAAATTTTCTAAAGGCATTGATGCGGCGCAGCATACTGGGGTGTGCCAGTATCCAGCCAATGCGCCATCCGGCCATACTGAATAGCTTAGAT
>DSDE01000239.1 GCA_011049095.1 Fidelibacterota bacterium | reverse complement strand
GAAAAACTAAAATATCTTTCACAGTAAAAAGCGGCATTAAATATTCAGGGCGCTTCAATTATAATAAGAATAGGCAAGTGGTCAGAGAAGCCTCTTTGCACCCTGTTTCCATCATAAAATCGGTAGGGAATGGTGTCTCCGCTGCGAGAGTCTTTTTTTAGAAGTTGGGGATATTGCAGGACTCTGCCCCTATTTTTCACAGTGATGGATTTTTTATCAAGGAGGGCCGCATTTCCCAAAAAATGGTCGAGATACTGCCAGTTTCCCCGGAAATAATAGCTGCCCTTCTCCTGGTAGGAGAGAAGGGGCTGAAGCTGATATTTTGACTGCAGCAAAGTCAGGCTTTTATCTTTTTCGGTGTCATTGAAATCGCCCATAATCAGTATTTTCCGCTGAGCTGGCAGCTCCCTTGTGATTATGCCAAGGCGCTCCGCCACTGCCAGCCGTTTAGGTTCTGACTTTTGCTGACCGCCATAACGAGATGGAAAGTGGGCGGTAAGCAGGCTTAGGGTGTCTTTTTGAATCAGCACATCAGCCTGGAGAATATCACGGGTGCGTCCCCCCGTTTGGTAAGTGACTTTGTGGGCCTCGGAATAGACAAGCTGCAATTTTTTCTCTTTCACCAAAATTGCCACATCAATGCCCCTGGGATCGGCGCCTTCAAAATGGGCAATTGCCCAGCTTTTGGAATGGGGCAGCCGAGCGATAAGGTCTTCTAAAACTTTCCGGTTTTCGATTTCCGCTAAACCTAAAATGTCGGGGTTGGCCTTTTTAATAATTGCCGCAAGCTGCTCCAGTTTTATCTCATATACTTTTTTTGTATATCGCTTTTTACCTGTTGGTGTAAATTCGTCATCGCGATTTTGCCGTTCGATGCTGGGGTGAAAGAGATTTTCCACGTTCCAGAACATTACGGAAATTTCTTTGCCAGAAACTAAAAGAGGCAGCGCTAAAATCAGCAACAGGCTTTTAATGCTTTTGGATTTCAGTTTTTTCTCCATATTGCGCTTGTGGCCCTGTCAAATTTTTGAGAGCGGCTCTAGTTGTTATTTCTCTCGCTTAAAATTTTCAAAATATTTTCAAGACGTTTTCTGTTTTATTTCATTCTCAGTGATTTCACAATAGCTATGGTCAGGGGAATGAAAACCAGCGCCAGGAAAAGGGGCAGAAAGAAAAGACTCAGGCCATTATTCGGCCCTTTGGCAGTCTGAATGCTCACAAATGAGATATAAGCAAAAGCTGCTACAATGATGAATTTCTGATAGCGAATCAGTCGGGTGGCATTGCTGTATTGTTGGCGGGCATTTTGAAAGCTGATAGGCGACGGGTAGTTGAATAAATGGGGAAAACGATTGAGAATGGTCAGCACGCCAAAGAGCATGGTGCTGATGCCGGGCAAAACAAACAGAAAGGCTTTATTGCCAAACGCGTCGGCTTCTCCACCGGCATTGTAATGGGTGGGAATTATTGCCGGCAGTTTAAAATAGCTTAATATGACCAGCACCCAGAAGACGCATAAAGTCAGCCAGCCGGCAATCTCTAAAATTTTATCAATGGCGCTTATCTGAAGACTGATTTTTGGTCTGGCTTCTTTAAGTTGTCCGTGACTTTTGCTTGTTTCCATTTTTTCTCCTTAATTGAAAATTGAAAGGAGTTCTTCCGGTTTATGGATGATAAAATCGGGTTGAGCCTCCGCCAGAGTTTCCAGATCGGTATAGCCCCAGGTGACGGCGGCAATGGCAATGCCTGCATTACGAGCCGTGGCGATATCCACGGTGCTGTCGCCAATCAAAATCATATTTTCCGCCTTTTTTTGGAAATGGCGCAGCGCCAGTTGAACCGGCTCCGGATGGGGCTTGCGCTGGGGCAGGCTGTCTCCGGCTATAACGATGCCAAAAAATGAAACGATTTGGTAATGTTCCAGCATTCGGCCTGTCATTAGCATAGGTTTATTGGTGATAATCGCCTGCTTTTTGTGGGAAAGTTGCTGCAGAATTTGGGGAATGCCATCATAGAGGCGGCTCCTTTTAGTGCAGTTAGCGGCGTAAATATCCCGATACCGGTCTGTCACCCTTTTTAGCATAGTTTTCTCGAGGCAGAAGTCTGCATTTCCTGAGAGGCTGCAGCTGAGGGCTCTTTCCACCAATGCGGAGACGCCGTCGCCGAGATAGCTTTGAATTCTGGCTTCATCAAGGAGGGGATAGCCTTCTTCTGACAGGGTCATATTCAGTGAGGCGGCAATATCCGGCAGCGAATGGGAAAGGGTGCCATCCAGGTCCCAGGCAATGATTTCATATTGATTGCCGGCCATCAAATGGCCTTCACAAATTTTTCGGCGATAGTTTTGGTGATGCCCGTGTCAAACTGGATTTTTAAGAGTTTTTGGTCTGTGATGATAATTCCCCTGACAGTACCTTTGCCATAAGTTTGATGAATAATGCGCTGACCAACTTTTGGGCTGCTTTTCCTGCTATCTGTCTTTTTAGCTTTGAGAAATATCGGTGGCGCATCAGATCCATTTTGTTTAGACTTTCCACTGCCATTTCGGGTATCTGAGAAATAGTACGGGGTATTATTTTTGGGTCGGGAACGATTGGTTTCAACAAGTTCTGCAGGCAGCTCGTTAAGAAATGGTGAAGGAGTGGAGGGCGTGCTCATTCCGTAGCGGAGTCTTTCTTTTACTGTAGTAAGGTAAATCTTTGTCATTGCCCGTGTGAGGCCAACATAAAAGAGCCGCCGCTCTTCTTCCAGTTCTTCATCTTTTTCTTTGGCTCGCTCCAGAGGAAAAAGTCCATCATCCATCCCAGCGATAAAAACGATAGGAAATTCCAGCCCTTTTGCGCTGTGGAGGGTCATTAATACCACAGCATCCT
>DSDE01000526.1 GCA_011049095.1 Fidelibacterota bacterium | reverse complement strand
TATATAGACAGCCAAAAGGTGAAATCGTCATCTGCCAAAGTGAGGATGGAAATACACAGATTGATATTCGCATGGAAGATGAAAATAGCTGGATGACCCAGGCTCAGTTGCTTGAGCTTTATCAATCCAGCAAATCCAATGTTAGTGAACATATTATATCACTGCTGTTCTAAAACATATAAATTTTGAGCATAAAAGTAAGTGAAAATCTAAACCAGGCTCATCATCTTCGTTGATAGAAAAAATAGCTTAATGTTCGAATTTCCTTATTAATATAAAGCTTTCCGAGAAAAGGTACTCTTGAAGCGGGCGACACTTAAATTTAATTTTACCATACTTCTTCTGGGCTATTTTATCGTCTCTTTGCTGAAAAGCGACAAAGATGTCTTTGCTTTTCACGAATATCTTTGCCATCCCCAGCAAAGATACACAGAGCAGGTTTTTGTCAGAGATACACTGAAATGGACACCTGCACAGCCCGATTATTCCAAAATTAGCCAGGCGATTATAATAAACAAAAAGATTTGACTACTTCTTAGGAAAGCATTTTTGTCAGAATATGTTGCGCCATCGTGAAAAGCGTGGAGAAATAAACTGTTCTTTTCACCTATTTCTTTGGAGAGCTTTTAGCAATAAAAATGAATCACTATGCCACTTTAATAAAACCTTCGCCCTTTTCATAAAAATGGCCAATCTGCGCTGCTTTAATACCTGATCCTTCAAGCGCTCGAAGCATCGCGTCTGCATCTTTTTCAGCGATAGCAATAAGAAGCCCGCCTGAAGTTTGAGCATCACAAAGGACGGATTTTTGCAGTGAGCTGATGGAATCATCCCAGTGGACTGTATCTGCCACATAGGATTCGTTGTCTTTGCTGCCGTTGGGAATAATGCCGGCTGCGGCAAATCCCCAGGCTTCCTCTAACACCGGCACGTCTTTGACGTGTATATTAACATTGACCTTGCTGCCGCGACTCATCTCTTTCAGGTGCCCCAGCAGTCCGAAGCCCGTCACATCGGTGACGGCAGAAACATCATAATATTCCAGAAGCGCAGCGGCTTTGTCATTGAGGGCGCTCATAATGGAGACCACTTTGTCAGCGGTCGCTTTTTCCACCAAACCTCGTTTCAAGGCCGTCGCAATAATTCCCGTGCCGATGGGCTTGGTCAGCAGCAGCACATCGCCAAGACGGGCGGCGGCGTTGGCATATATTTTATTTGGATTAATTTTTCCGGTAACTGCCATGCCAAATTTAGGCTCGGTGTCATCTACTGTGTGTCCGCCAATAATGGGAATACCTGCTTCTGAGGCTTTATCAGAAGCGCCTTTGAGAATCTGTTCCAAAACCGAAACAGGCAGGCGATTAGTGGGAAAACCTACGATATTCAGTGCAAAGAGGGGTTGTGCACCCATAGCATAGATATCACTGAGGGCATTCGCAGCGGCGATGGCGCCAAAATGGTAGGGATCATCCACAATAGGCGTGAAAAAATCCACCGTCTGCACAATGGCAGTATCCCCATCTAGCTTATAGACCGCGGCATCATCGGCAGTATTCGTGCCCACAAGGACATTTGGGTCAGTAATGACAGGAAGTCCGCGTAAAACATTCTCCAGGACCTGAGGCCGCAGCTTGCAGGCACAGCCCAGCCCGTGGGTAAAATGGGTCAGCTTGATATCCGCGATTTCAAAATCAAGTGGAACAACGCTTTCCTGCTGCGGTTTAAGGCGTTTTATCGTTGAAATAATATCATCCGCGGCGCTTTCAATATCTCTTTGAGAAAGGAATTTGCCGGTAGAAAAGCGAACTGTTCCCATTGCATAATTGATGGGAATATTCATCGCCGAGATGACAGGGCTGATCTCTACCGATTCGGCATGACAGGCGGCGCCGGCAGATGCAGCCACAGTTTCCAGTTCGCTCAGCAGTGTATTGGCTTCGATATTGGGGAAACTCACATTGAGGGTATTGGGCAGGCGGCGCTCAAGATGACCATTGAGTTTGGTATCTGGAAAAGCTTCCTTTAGCAAATTCCACAGCAAATCACGTAATTCCTGACTATGCTTTTTTCGTTTGTGAAGCTCGGCCTTGGCAAGCTCGGCAGCCTTTCCCAGACCGACAATTTCCAGAACATTTTCGGTGCCGGCGCGGAGATTTTGCTCATGATTGGCGCCGTGGATGAGTTTTTCCAGGTAAATGCCACTGCGAATGTAAAGCGCACCGATACCTTTCGGTCCATAAAATTTGTGTGCGGCAATAGACAGCAGATCAACACCCAGCTCATTCACATCCACTGGAATCTTGCCGCAAGATTGGGCGGCATCGCAGTGTACCAGCAGACCATGGGCATGGGCAATCTCCGCCAGCTCCCGAATCGGCTGAATACTGCCCGTTTCGTTGTTGGCGTGCATAATCGTCATTAGAATAGACTGTGGGGTGATGGCTTTCTCCAGATCGTCAGGATTAATAATACCAAATTCATCCACCGGCAGATAGCTAATATTGAAACCCTTCGTTTCCAGATAGGAACAGACTTCACTGACAGCGGGATGCTCGATGGAAGATGTGATGATGTGATTGCCTTTTGAGCGTAGAGTATAGGCCGCGCCTTTGATGGCGTAGTTATTGGATTCGCTGCCGCCGCTGGTAAAAACAATCTCTTCTGCATTCGCGTTAATCAGTTCTGCCACCTGTCGCCGGCCCTTATCTACTGCTTTGTGGGTTTGAACGCCATACCAGTGGCTGGAAGATGGATTCCCAAAAAAGTCATCGAGAAATGGGCGCATTGCCTCTGCTACTGATGGATCAATCGGAGTCGTGGCATTATAATCAAGATAGATAGGTTTGTTTTTCATTATTCCTTTCTCTGCACTTATAGCT
>DSDE01000025.1 GCA_011049095.1 Fidelibacterota bacterium | reverse complement strand
TCATTGCACCATAGACACCAACATTAATAGCAGAAAAATCATCTCTGCTATTAACATCTGAGCTCACAGCTGCAAAACCGATGTTCAAACCGGCTTCTACTGTTGCTACGCCCAAATCCAGCAGAGCAGGAACATAAACATCCAGACCACCGCCAAAACCGGTAGCATACATGTCAAGATTCTGACTGAAAGCCGGGCTGAGAATGCCGACATTCAAGCCAACAACCAGATCGCGGCCAACGGCTGTCAATGCTTCAGCTTCAGGCTCAAGATCTGCGACTACGGCTTCCTCAACTATGACTTCCTCAACAGGCTCATCCTGAGCATAAGCAACCGTTACAGAAAATGCCATCAGCAAAGCCATCAGTACCAAGAGAATTCGTTTCATTTTTACCTCCGAACTTTTATTTTGTGTTTCTCTTTCAACTACTTTGTTCATTTTAACACAAGTTAACACAAGCCAAGTATATTGATTTTTTTTTCATAATTCAAATAAATATTTTTAATTTTCAAAAATTTCATTTGTCAACTCGTTTTTATTCTCACTTTTTGGCGGAAAATGAGTCGCCAATAAGCTGCCTATTTTTTGGATAGATGATAAAAGACCATTTTGGTAATGTCCGTATTGAAATGCCTCTTTTAAATCGTTCGCAATCTCATCCCAGGCGCTCTGGCCTACCTTGCTGTGAACGCCCTCATCGGCGATAATCTGAAACTGCCGCCGCACTGTGTGAATGTATAATAAGACAGCAGACCGCCCGATAGTATTTTGCATCTCCAGTTTATAGAAAAGACCTAATGCCAATTGATACAAGGTTTTATCCTTATCCTTTTTTTTATCCTGCCCGATGATTGCCACTCTGATTTCACCATCTGTAAGCAATTCTTGCCGGGCAATTTCAGCTTCTGCTGCTTTGAGAACCTCTTTTTTAAAATAGTCCATTTTCACCAGCTCCCTGAGGCGCCACCGCCACCAAATCTTCCGCCACCGCCACCGCTGAATCCACCAAATGAGCCTCCGCCAAATCCGCGGCCGCCTTTTTGATTCATCAAAATTGAACCTAAAATGAGCATACCTGGATTTCTTCTGGACAGTTTTAGAAAGAATATTATTGTGATTATCATCACAAGGGGCGCCAGCGGACTGCTGCTTCCCGGATCATTTCGCGAATGACTTGCGCCAGCACGGGGTCCCACAGTCTCAATAATCGCACTTATGGTACGAACGACACCCTGATCGTATTGATTTTCTGCAAAGAGCGGCTGAGTAAGATTTCTCAAAATAAAACCGGATCGATAATCTGTAAGTTTCTCCTCCAGGCCGTAACCCACCTCGATTCGCATCTTTTTATTGTTGTATGCTATCACTAGCAAAATTCCCTTATCGCCTTGACTGCTGCCGACTTGCCAGGCCTCAGCAACCCTCAATGAGAAACTCTCGATGCTTTCATCACCTAGGTCCCGAATGGTGAGGACAGCAATCTGGATGCCTGTTTCACGATAAAAGTCCTGCAGATACTGATTCAGCCGAGTGTCAATATTCAATATATTTGCTTCATCTACAACATTTGCAGAATACTCAGGAATCATCAGTTGCTGGGCAGGAAGCCACACAACAGAGATAAGCAAAATCCACAAAAGGCGCAGCATATCAGAATGCTACCTTTGGCGCAGTGGCTGCTTCATTGACTGCTTCAAAATAGGGGCGCTTTTCAAAGCCCAGCCAGCCAGCATATATCACCGTGGGAAATAGCCTGATGCTGCGGTTATATTCCCGCACTGCCTCATTAAAGCGGCGTCTTTCCACAGCAATGCGGTTCTCCGTGCCTTCCAATTGATCTTGGAGGGCCAGGAAATTCTGATTTGCCTTGAGTTGAGGATAATTTTCGGCCACAGCCATCAAGCGGCTCAGTGCGCTCCTGAGAGATGCCTGCGCAGCCTGAAACTTTTCAAGCATCAGCGGGTCATTGAGAATTTCAGGTGTCATAGAAAGCTGTCCGACTTTGGCTCTTGCTTCTGTCACTTGTATAAATGTCTCCTTTTCATGCTCCGCATAAGCAGAAACGGTGGCAACAAGGTTGGGAACGAGATCGTAACGTCTCTGATACTGGTTTTCTACCTGAGCCCAATCGCCGTTTATCGCTTCTTCCATTGTAACCAGATTGTTATAGCTATTTTTGATGCAGCCACCAAGGCTGAGCGCTATCAGAACAAACATAATAAGGATGATAGCAGATCGCTTCATTTTTTATTCTCTCTGACAATCAGCTTTTCCATAAAATTTCTCGCTGACATTGTTTCACAGGAGAAAATCAGCTCATTGAGCTGCGCGAGTTCAGCATCGGAAAAATGGTCGCTGGAAAGCGCGTTAAACTTTACAGTAAGATCATTAATACTCATTGGTTCTCTCGGGTCTCCTTTGGGATATTCTAAATACTGGATATGCTCACTGCCGTCTTTCAATACAATTTTGACCTTGCTTGGTTGCTTGGCAGGAAACATTTCCTCAAACTCAATGGAGGCTTCTCCCTTAATTTTATCTATTGTATTCCAAATCCGCGGGTCTTTTAGTTTTTCATCACTGAAAGATGTTGGAGTTAATTGCCTGTCAACCAAAGCAACACTTATACAATAAGGCAGGCTGTGGTCAGCAGTTTCCCTGCTTTCAGGACGATATTTGTGGGGGTCAAAAAGTATATCAACAGCCCGGGCGATGGTGGTAATTGTTACACTTTCAATATCTTCCGGCTGGATATCGTGCTCGCTGACCAATTTTATCGTAGCAGAGATGTGGGTGTGGGTCAGGGCTTCAGTGGGAAAGGCTTTCATGCTGCACTGCATAATCCGGTAGCTTTCGCCAAGCCCATCCAAGAGCGCATCCAGGTCCCAGTTGGGACC
>DSDE01000317.1 GCA_011049095.1 Fidelibacterota bacterium | reverse complement strand
GTTTTATTCATGAGTAAAAATTTGTGTTAAGAGCCGCAACATTCTCATCCAATAAAAATTGTTATCCGTATGGATGAAAGCGCTGGCGGAAACTATAAAGATATTGAACACCGGCAGATACGGCATTTTCTCCTGGATGATACAATTATTTAGCCGACTGCCCAATCTCCAGCAATTTATCAATGGAATAAACCCCTTTTAGCATCTTCAGCAATTTCTCAGAAAAATCGGCGTCATTTTCATCGAAACTATTATATTTCACTTCACCGGAAGAGTGAATAAATCGAGTGGGGCTGATCATCATAGCCACATGATTAATGCGGCCATTCTCATTCTGGAAAAAAGCCAGATCGCCGCACTGCACATCTTCGCCGTTAACGGGAAAAGCTTCCACCACCTTTATCTGTTGACTGGCATCTCGCGGCAGCGCAATGCCATGAATCTTGAATAAGGTCTGAGTAAAACCGCTGCAATCCAGACCGTGCTCGGTTTTGCCGCCCCAAAAATAGGGCGTACCCAAAACCCGCGCGCCCACTTCAGCCAGCGATTCCCTCACATTGACAATTTTCAGCGTCTGTTGCTGAATCCAGCCTTTGCGACCATCAGGAAGAATTACTTTTTTCCAGTAAGCTTTCTCCTCAGCGATGGGAAAAATTGCTCCCCAGGCAGCCAGCGCAATTCTTGCATTGACATCGTTATGAAATTGCCGGATGCTTATAAAGGGCTCGTGAATCAAAACATGCCGCCGATTCCGCAGATGATTGGCCTCTTCAGGCGACAGCTCAATCAGACAAAAACGCTGACTCCAGCCTGTATAGCCGTCTGGCAGACGAACATGAAGCCAATCACCCTGTTCTTCCAGAATTTCGCAGCTCTCCCAAATCACGCCCTGAGTCACTATCTGCGATGAAAAACTCGCCTTTTCATAAATATTTGCAAAACATGTTCTCACGTAGCAGCTCATTATTTACTCCTTTCTATTTCATTTCAGCCCAATATAAAAAGTTCAGGCAAAAATCAAAACAGAATTGGTGCATACCACGAAAAAAGGTCTTATTTTTTGCTATGTGTACAGTTGCCGTTGCCTGGAAGATTCACCCCCAATATCCCCTTATCCTCGTGGCAAACCGTGATGAATATTTCGCGCGTCCCACAGAAGCTATGCGCTGGCAGCCTCAAAATCCCCATTTGCTTTCGGGCCGCGATCTGGAAAGCGGCGGCATCTGGACCGGTTTTATGCGCGACGGCCGTTGGGGGCTTATTACCAATGTCCGCAAACCCCAGTTTTTTGGAAAAAATGGCCTTTCTCGCGGAAAAGCGCTTTGCGATTATTTTGAGAAGGGTCAGTCTGATGCCGAAAAGTATCTCCGATCTGGGAATTTTTCCCAATACAACGGCTTCAACCTTCTCATCGGCGACGAAAAATCGCTCTGGTATGCCACCAATGATGAATTTGAGATGCGAAAGCTGAGCCCCGGCATCTATGGCCTCAGCAATGCCCGCCTTGATACCCCATGGCCCAAAGTCAGCGATTTAAAAATGCGCTTTTCAGACTATATACGCAATGAAAAGCATCTGCAAGCTGCAGACCTGGAAAAGCTGATGATGAAAAGTGATGAAGCGCCCGATTCACAACTGCCTCAAACCGGTGTGCCTTTGGAATGGGAGCGGCGTCTCTCTGCCTTGTTTATCCAAACGCCCGATTATGGCACAAGAGCCACAAGCATATGCCTGATTGATACTTGGGGAAATGCGCAGATTCGGGAAACTAGCCATTTCCCGGATCATCAACAAAAAGAGACGCGAAACTTTAGATTTTCCATAGAAAAATAAAGATAGAAAAACACATCTGCTGTCCTAAATAATCTGGAAAGCTAATCACAGCGCTTTGTTTAAGTGGAAAACGAAATTTGAGATAGACTATTCATTTGTACAACCCAGAAACCTTATCAAAAGCTTCAGTTTGGCGCTCCTTATTGTATCACGCCTTTGTCCTGCCATCAAACACAGTCTTCTTTTTCCCGAATTTGCAAAGGCTTAGATTAAGGCAGCCAGTATAATCTAATTTATCGATGGAAGAATTTATTTTGGACAGATCGGTGATGGCCACAATAAATCCGACGCCTTCCTTTTTATAATTGTATTTTTTGCTAAGTATTTCTATAATTTGGTGAAATATCTAAATATGCCGCCAATGTGACTGACGGTGGCGAAGCTGAGGAAGGGGTTTAGATATTGAGGAAGAAAGGAAAAGCCACGCGCCGCAAATAAGCCCGCAAAAAATTGTATCTCTTTTTGGTGATCTATAGGGAATGGAAAACATTTCTGCCAAAGGAAATAAAGACAGATATGAAATTCTTTCTGAAACTGTTCTTCAATTATTAAGAAAGTATTACAAAGAATACAAACCTCAATTATGGCTCTTTGAAGGAAGCAGCAGAGAACAGTATAGTAGAAGGTCTATTCAAAAAGATTTTAAAAATGCTTTACAAAAATCAGGCGTTAAGAAAAATGTAAGCATTCACACATTGAGGCATAGTTTTGCTGCTCATCTTTTAGAGCATAGAACAGATTTAAGGTATATTCAAGAATTATTAGGTCATAAAAGTTCTAAAACGACTGAAATTTACACTCATATCACAGCATCGGCAAAAGGCAAAATTAAAAGTCCCTTGGATAATTTGGAGTTGGATAATGATAATTAATCTCGAAACTAAAGAAAAAATACACGCACCAGGTGCACATATACCCCCGATTCTGGGTGTGTATACGAAACTATGGTTCGGGGTATACAAACGTTATACTCCATTTCCTTAATGAGAGGGAGGTTTAACTATGACAAACAGCTTACTTTATTTGCTCTTGGGCTTGGTAGCTGGGTTCTTTAGCGGTCTTATAGGC
>DSDE01000286.1 GCA_011049095.1 Fidelibacterota bacterium | reverse complement strand
TCTGAAACGAGAATATGCGACACTCAAGCATGAATTGCTGCCTGCATTGGAAGCGGTGCTTGAGTCAACGGCTTTTATTCGCGGACCCGAGGTGATTCGTTTTAATAAAAGGATGGAAGAACTTTTGGGTGTGAAGCATCATATCGGCTGCGCCAATGGCACTGATGCCCTGAAAGTGGCGCTGATGGCATTGGGAATCGGACCGGGTGATGAAGTAATCACTTCGCCTTTTACATTTGTGGCTACGGCAGAGGTCATCGCTTTTCTGGGCGCTACACCGGTTTTTATCGATATCGAAGCAGATAGCTATCTGATGGACCCTGAACTTATTGAGGAAGCCATCACGCCGCGCACCAAGGCGATTATACCGGTGCATCTCTTTGGGCAGATGGCCGATATGAAGAAAATTAACGCCATCGCCCAAAAACACAATCTGAAAGTTATTGAAGACAGCGCCCAGGCAATTTTAGCTTCCCAGAATGGCATTTTGGCGGGTTGCAGCGGCGATGTGGGAACCATCAGCTATTTTCCCAGCAAAAATTTAGGTGCTTATGGTGATGCCGGCGGTCTGATAACAAATGATGAAGAGCTGGCAAAAAAAATAGCAATGATAGCTAATCACGGCTCCAAGGTGCGATATGAGCATCATTTAATCGGCGTAAACAGCCGTCTTGATTCGGTGCAGGCAGCTATTCTCAATGTAAAAGCGCCCTATTTGTCATCGTGGATTAAAAAGCGGCAACAGGTAGCTCACTGGTATGAAGCAAATCTTCACCCAAGCATTATTTGTCCCAAAACAGCTCCCGAGAATATTCACACCTATCACCAGTACACCATCCGCACATCTCATCGTCAGGAGCTGATGAGATGGCTGGCTAATGCGGGCATTGCCAGTGCTATTTATTATCCGATTCCTTTGGATGAACAGCCTGGATTTAAAGCGCTCTCAGTTAGCCATCACACAGAAAATTCGCGTCAAGCCTGCAAGGAGGTGCTTTCATTGCCTGTGAGTCCCTGGATTAACGAAGGCGAAATTGTGGAAATATGTCAACGCATCAATCAGTTTTTCAAGAAATAGTCTAAAACTATGAACTGGCGGATGATTTTTAAAACGCTTATTCAGCTCGGTATTACGGTTGGACTGCTTTACTGGGTTTTCCGCATGGTGGACATTAGCCAGGTAATCGGAGCAGTTACTCAGATGCGGATATCCTTTTTGCTCCTGAGCATTCCCGTCCTATTTATTAACTGGCATAGTCGGGTTCAGAGATGGCGGGTTGCGGCAGCGAAGTTTGATATTCTCATAGACTGGCCGGCTGCAATAAAGAGCTATTTGGCGGGAATGACGGGAGCAGCTGTAACGCCAGGCAGAATTGGTGAATATTTAAGGATCTTTTATCTTAATGATCCTCGCCGTCCATCAATGGCCGCAGCTTTGACGATTGAAAGGCTGAGCGGCGGCGGTCCGCTTCTGGTGGCGGGTGCAGCGGCAGTTTTGATATATGGCGAAATCGCACCCATAATCGCTTTGCTGATGGCCATCGGTGGAACACTGCAGATTGTTTTGCTGCATTGGAAGGTGGGCTGGCTGGTGATTATGATTCGTCGTCTTCCCCAAAAATGGCAGAAAAATATCAATAAGTCTCATTGGCTGGAATATATTTCA
Source organism: Fidelibacterota bacterium (assembly GCA_011049095.1). Lineage (GTDB taxonomy): Bacteria > Fidelibacterota > Fidelibacteria > Fidelibacterales > DSDE01 > DSDE01. Next base: position 1,246 of record DSDE01000286.1, on the reverse strand, counting down.
CGGCTTTCCCCCGCGGATATTTTTGAAATTACGCTCCAGAGTATGATCCAATATCTTACCTTTTTGCTGCTTTTTACCCTCACAGTAATGGGGCTGGTGCAGGTTCCTTTTTTTCCGACGCTGATTGTGCTCACCATCGTTTTTGCTATTAAGACATTTGCGGCATTTTCCCTTGGTGAGCTGGGGGTGCGAGAGGTTGCGGCAATCTATTTTTTGGGAACACTTGGTGTGGCAGATGAAGCAGCCGTCGCTGCATCTCTTTTAGTTTGGCTTTATGACGTGATGCTGCTGGCAGTAGGGGGAATTCCTTTTCTTCTGAAATTTAAATGGAATGCAGAACCGCTGAAAAACCAGATTTAGAATGGAGGATATATGTTAGATATAAGAATGATCCGTGAGAATGGACAATTGGTAAAAGAAAAACTTTTGAGTAAGAATGTAGATGCAGATATTGAGGGTTTGCTGGAGCTGGATGCCCGCTGGCGAAAAGTGAATCAGGAAGCCGATGAACTGAAACATCATCGTAATAGGGTAAGTGAAGAGATTAACCGAAGAAAGAAAGCAAAAGAAGAAGCCTCTGAAATGATACTCTCGATGCGGGAAGTGGGAGCAAAAATCAAGTTGCTGGATAGTGAAATCAGTGAGCTTTCCCAATCTATCCAAAATAAACTCCTTTTTTTCCCGAATATACCGGCTGAGAGTACGCCGGTGGGAAATAGTGAAGCTGATAATCTGGAAATCCGCCGCAGCTGTGAGACCCTTCCTGATTTTGACTTTCCCCTAAAAAATCATCTTGAACTGGGCGAAGCACTGGGGCTTTTTGATTTTGGTCGGGGAGCAAAAATCTCCGGGAGCAATTTTCCCCTCTATTTGGGACGGGGAGCAAAACTTGAGCGGAGTCTTATCAATTTTATGCTTGACCTGCACACAGGCGAGCACGGCTATACTGAGGTATTTCCGCCTTTTCTCAGCAATCGCGCTTCCACGACAGCAACTGGACAGCTTCCAAAGCTGGCTGATGATATGTATTACGTGAGCGGAGATGAGCTTTATCTCATTCCCACTGCAGAGGTTCCGGTAACCAATATTCACCGAGAAGAAATTCTCAGTCTCGAGCAGATACCGACAAAATATGCCGCTTTTTCTGCCTGTTTCCGCAGGGAAGCCGGCTCCTACGGAAAAGATACACGCGGTCTGCAGCGTCTGCATCAGTTTAATAAAGTTGAGCTTGTACACTTTGCCCATC
>DSDE01000280.1 GCA_011049095.1 Fidelibacterota bacterium | reverse complement strand
CTATTTGTTTGTTGTACCTCATATTTTGAAGTATCGCTAAAGTTTTAATTTTTAGCATCCTCCAATTTATTGGGTTCTGTCACACATTTTTCTTTTCCTCTCTTTTTTATTATTATGTTTTCCGTTGTTTTTTACCCCGAACTAATCATTTGTCTGTAATCTAATGACTATTTTTTCTAAAGCCAAGCTTTGCACTCCTCTTCACCCGGCTTTCTCAACCGCTGTTTCTCGGGATTTTTCTGCAAGCTCTTTCAGGTGCTGGCGGTGGGAGAAGGCGCTTCTTTTTGTGAAGTAGGCGCTGCCGTAGTCTTTGACGAATTCCAGGAATTGCTCCCGGTGCAAGACCCGTTCATCGCTGAGATAATCGGCAATGGCGAGGAGCAGTTCGTATTCATTCTCAAGGGTTTCGGTGGCCAGATTCAGGGCATTTTCGATCATGGTTTCGGCCAATTGGTTCAGGCTGTCATCGGTGTCGTGAAGCTGATTCCAGGTTTCGTGATGGCGGCAGTTATAATTGGCCGGGAGCTCGCCCATACCGGAATTTTTCAGCATTCCCATGATGAAAGCGGTGGTGCGGCCAATATCGGAATCACTGCCGTCGGTTCGATTTTCATCGCCAAAAATGAGTTTTTCAGCGGCAAATCCCCCCAGCATCATAGCAGCTTGGGGCATAATCTCATGCTTTAGTGTGTAAGGCACACCATTCTCCAGAATTGTCTTGCCGGAAAATTCGCTCTCACTGCTGAGGGAGATGATTTTCACGGGAATTTTCCCCAGAAGCCGTGCCGCGAGGATGGCGTGACCCGATTCGTGAACGGCGGCGATGGCCTGAAAATCATCGCGGCGATTCTCCTGAATTTCCTTCAGGCGCAGCGGCGGTTCATAACGAAAGGTGCCTGTATTCTGACCATTCTCAAAAAAAGAGACGACGATGGCTTTTCCCATCACGGAAAATCTCAGGCTGTCTGCGGGAATGGACTTTTCAAAACGATGGGCCAGCACTTTGCCAAAGAAGGCGCTGAGGAGCTCCGCAATGGTGGTGAGGACGGGCCGGACACCCTGCGTGGGATAGACGCCTTCCTGATAGATGAGACGATGCAGCGAAGCGTCCAGAGTGATATCCAGTCCGGAAACTTGCCGAAAACGCATCTGCACAGCTTTCAGTTCTTTAGCGATGATTTTTTCGTAGGCTGCGCGGTTCAAAGCCGGATAGATAAGGTGTGTATTCCCCAGGCGGGCAATCTGTTCATTGCGCAGCCGCTTTTGCAGGGCATTTTTGATTTTGGGAACGGTGATTTTCAGCGATTCTTTGTGAAAACTGTCGGCATCCATATCCGGCGAAAAAGTCCCGCTCATGTCGTAGGCTTCATCCAGATTTCCCAAAACGAAAATGAGACTTTTGCTGCAGTCAACCTCCCGGTCGCTGCCAACGTAAACTATGGCTTTCTCAATCATTTCCAGAATCCGAGGAATGGTGAGATTGCTTAGCGCTTCATCAAAGGCTTCCCGATCCTCAAAGCGCTCCCTCAAAGCCTTGTGCAGGGAATCCTGGTAATAATTGGGAATGAGCGCAGGTGCATCTTCGTCATCATAGTAAGCATGGTCCATTTTTTCAACCATCTTTTTAAATGTCGTCACCTTTGTTTTGACGATGCCCTTGACGATTTTGAAGTCCCGGCGCTGAACCCTTTTCAGGAAATCCTGCAGATCCATTAATTCCGCAAGATCGTGATAATTGCGTTCGACAAAAAATTTCCCCGAATCCAGCAGCTCCCAAATAATGCGGGAATAGCTGTTTTCACTTTCCATACCGGCTTCGTTGATGGTGCGGGCGTATTGAAACTCATCCAGCGCCAGCATAATTGGAAAGCCGTTGTCGTATTCATAGATATTTTCGATTTTGTTGCGAATATCTGAGGAGCGGCCATTTTTGCTCCCCATATCGAACTGATAAAATCGCTGCTCATAGCGAATAAGCTGAGCCAGCCGCTTTACCAGAGAACTTTTGCCCACGCCGGTGAGTCCCCACAAGTTGACGATGACCGGCTTTTCCTGCACTTCGGGAAAGAGAAACCAGGCGCTGCTATTGTCAATCACCTGATCAATCACGGTGTCAATCCCGAAAAATTCCTTTTTAAGCTGCACCCGCGCTGCCTCCAGCAACTGATAGCGCGTCTGCAAAGTTTCCTGCCATACGGCTTTTGTGGTCTCTTCCATTTCTATCTCCTTTTTTCTCAACTGCCTAAAACTACAAAGTGAAACGCCGTATTTTGGCGGAATGAAAAGAAAAGTGTGAAAAAGTGAAATTTTTTTGAAGGGACGATGCAATTTGAGATTTATATCCTAAAATCAGTCAAGATTATTATGAAAGGTGGTCAAAATCGTAAGTCTCTTCTCATCATTCCCCAAATGTGGCCTCCAGAGATAGCAAAATTACAGGAAAAAAGCTTGAACTAATGTAACGTTATCGTTACATTAGTGATATGAGAGAGCTTGACATCACAGAAGAATGTTTGGATTTTATTGATGCACAAGAGCAAAGGGTCGCAGATAAATTTTAAAAGCTTTCGGAAGAAGTGAGGAATGATGAGAACGATAAAAGCAAAAAATATTCTGGCTGAACGCTATGGAGAAGAAGGTTCTGGAAGCCGGGAGAAATTTCGTGAAAAAGCTTATTCCTATTATTTTGGGGAAATTATACGGAATCGGCGAAAAGAACTAAACATTAGCCAAGCGCGATTGGCAGAGATAATTGGGAAAAAACGTCCCTATATTTCCCGGATTGAAAATGGTGAAGACATAAAAATATCCAATCTCTTATTGGTCGCAAAAGCTCTGAATTTATCAGTTCAATTAGTTTCCAAATAGATTAATAGACGCTAAAAAAACCATTCTTCAATAAAGTGCAATAAGGTCATTG
>DSDE01000376.1 GCA_011049095.1 Fidelibacterota bacterium | reverse complement strand
TTTCAAATCTGCGATGGAATCCGTAAGTTCTGAACCCTTCGGAGGCGAGGGTAAAAAAGAATGAAGAAAACAGCAAAAATTAACAATTTGGTATAAACTTAAGCCCAGTATGAACCAATTGCAGAGAAAAAACATAGTAATAACAGAGATTGCAGAAATTTTTGCAATATGGGAACCGTATGAAAAGAGCTTCTGAGCCATTTATTAAGCGCCACTCAGTCCTTTATCTAATAAATTTGATGGGGATAGCAATTTTAACGCTAAATGCAGCATTGCTCTTTGCTTTAGAAAATCGCGACACGGCACCACACAAAATTGATAGATTCCGTAAGCAAAGCGAATCTGATTAATGGCACTATAGCACTGTGGGTCAGCTTGGACTGACTATTACCAATTTTGGGGTCATCGGCGAAGGTTACAGTAATCCCGATCAGCCAAGCTGTATGTATAAACAGTATCCCAATAATATAAAAGAGCAGGTTGAACATATGTCTTATGGCGGATTATGGGTAGGTGGTCTGGTGAATGACGTGCCCCGCGTTTCCACCGCTATTGTTGACGGCGTTTTTGATTACGGTTCTGAGGGTTTTGAGTTTACGGCTGTTGGCGATACCATTGGTGTCCGCTCTACTATTCCCACCAGCAAATATTTTAGTCCAGAAGCTATATCACATCAGGATTTTATCGCCCGTTTTACCGATATGAATACATCGGGAATAGCAAATCATATTCCCTTAAATATTGATATTATTTTAGAAAGCTATGCCTGGAATTATAGTTTTGCCGAAGCCTTTGTTATTCTGAATTATAAAATTGTAAATAGAGGTATTCAGAATATTTATGATATTTATGCCGGTTACTGGGCTGATGCTGCAGTGGGTAACATGAACTATACCAATATCTATCAGCCAGGTGGCGGTTGGAACTGGTATGACAATCTCAATGGTTTTGATCAGACGATTTTTGACCCCATACCTGATGATGATTTCCCAGGAATTGAAAGAGATTTTGCCTATCAGTACGATGCAGATGGTGACAATGGCTATGCCGAATCGTATATTGGCTTTTCTTGCCTGGGGAGTAATAATGTGCCCCGTGAATATTGGGACACTTATTACAATCAATGGCCCTGGCAGACCAGCAGCGACTTGATCTATCCTGAATATGTAATGCCTCTGACGGATGCTGAGCGCTACGAAAAAATGAAGAGTATGCTGCCACGGCAATATGGCGATAAGTGGACGGAAGAAGGCTTTCCCAATGAGCCCCGGAGCTGGATGATTTTAATCAGCGCAGGCCCATTTGGCTCGGTGCAGGATGCCGCGGACTCATCTAGGTGGTATCTTCCACCAGGCGATACACTCAATGTTGTCTATGCTTTGGCTTGTGGGCGCTGGGCCACCAGCGATATTATTGATAATGCCAAGCGGCGCACCCTCCTTCAAGGGAATCTAGACTGGGCACAGAAGGCCTATAATGGCGAGGACAGCAACAGCAATGGCATTCTGGATGAAGGCGAAGACCAGAATGGAAACGGTGTTCTCGATCGTTTCATTTTGCCGGCACCGCCACCATCACCGCTGCTGCATATCGTCAGCGAAAAGGGTAAAGCAACCCTCTACTGGAATAATTTTCCAGAAAAAGTGAAGGACCCCATCAGCCGTCTGGAAGATTTTGAAGGCTATCGTATATATGGACACCGAAAAACATCAACGGTAGAATCGGAATGGACGCTCCTGGCGCAATTTGATTTGAAAAATGAGTATGGCTACAATACAGGAATGGATTATGTGCGTATCAAAGACGAAGCCGGGAATCCATCTTTTATCGTTATTGAAGGCGATACTTTTCATTATAAATTTGAAAACACCAATCTGCTCAACGGTTGGCCGGAGCGGAATCAGTTTTCCATCACCAGCTACGACAGCGGCGATCCTAAAACCAATCTCATCAGCCTGGAAAGCAGCATTCTGGAAAACAGACAGTATGTGATTATTGGCAAAACACCTGATGACACAAAGGATTTTAAACCAGGTGTTTATCCTAATCCATATCGCACTCAGGCAATTTGGGATGGACAGGAAATTCGCGATCGAATGATTTGGTTTACCGGCCTACCTTCAAAAGCCAAAATTAGGATTTACACCATTGCCGGAGAGATGGTGGATGAAATTGACCACAATGCCGACACATATCGTGGCAGTGATATCCAGCACCTGGAAAACCTGGCATCTAATGATGTGATAATGTCAGGCGGTGAGCATGCCTGGGATATGATTTCCAAATATGATCAGGCTATTGCCACCGGACTTTATCTGTTTTCTGTAGAAAATCTGGCCACAGGTAAAATTAAAACAGGCCGCTTTTTGGTTATAAAGTAAAACAAAATAGGAGAAGGAATGATGAAACGATTGTTAACAGTCTTAGTGCTGAGCAGTTTGCTGACCTCATTGATGGCGTTGAGCATCAAAGATATTCAGTACACTGAAGATGCCAGCGGTGATTCACCGTACAAAGACCAAATTGTGACGGTGAGTGGTGAAGTGACAGCGGAACCCTATGCTTTTGATGGCAAAACCTTCTTTATTCAGGATAGTATTGGTATGTGGAGCGGCATAATGGTCTATCATTCAGCTATTCCGGCTGATCTGCTGATTGCTGAAGGCGACTGGGTCACTGTGACCGGTAAGGTAAAAGAATACTCTGGCGTTACCGAAATTACGGATATTAGCGCACTGACGATAGACCAAACGGGAGTATTTTCCATTAAGCCCATTGATGTGACAACTGCTGAAGTCGCGACAGGCGGAGCTAATGCTGAAGCTTGTGAAGGCGTTTTAGTGCGCGTAAAAGACGTTGACATCACCAGCGAAATGACCAGCTATGGAGAATGGAATGTCAGTGATGGCAGCGGTGACCTGATGGTTGACGATAAAGCA
>DSDE01000211.1 GCA_011049095.1 Fidelibacterota bacterium | reverse complement strand
GTGAAAATGTCTGTTCATTGTTAATCAGAGTTGATGAGCGGTTATAAAACATAAGCATAATCACAACTAAAACAGCAGACACTGCCGGGATAATCGTTACGAGCAGCTTTTGGCGAAAACTCATATTGCGGAAACTGAAATTCATAATCCCCCCTCTTTGTTGACGTTAATCTTGCCGGGATCCTATTCCCCGGTGTGATTAAAAATAGTGATTTTTTTGAACATAGTCTAATTATTATTTTATTTTAGCGAATGTTTTCCGATAAAAAATATTACTCCCTGACTCAGAGGATAGGGATAATCTGGTACCGGTTCACAATTTGCGTGAAATACAATGAAATGGTAAAGCTGTCAGGATACCCTTATTCCAGAAAAACAACAATTGGAGATTCACCATTCAGCCACAGATTCTCTGGAATATGAGTTCCCTGTATTATTTCCCCTTCCATTTCGATACTCTTGATTCTGGAATACATGCCATTTGGATTTAGAAAGCGCAAGATTCTCCTATTTCCCCGGAAAGTCCTTTCAACCTTAAGCTCTTTCCATTCATTGGGGAAATTTGGCTGGAGGCGAAGCCCATCAAAATCAGCCTGAATTCCACAAATAGAGTTGATTCCAATATAGAGCATCCAGACGGCGGTGCCGGTGAGCCAACTATGGGACGCCTGACCGGCGGTGTCATGGTCAATGGTCGTCACATATTCACTAAAAACATAAGGTTCCGTTTCATAACGGTCAATATTGCGGGCGGAATTTTGGGGCAGCATTCGTGAGTAAACCTTCCATGCAAGGGCTTTGTCACCGCCGGCGATGGCCGCCATGACGAACCAACTGCTGGCGTGATTAAAAATCGCCCCATTTTCTTTTTTGCCTGGAACGCAGCGGCTGATGAGCCCAACCGAGTCATCAACCTTTGTATAGCTGGGCCAGCAAATCTGCATTCCCTGGTCGCGGAGAAGAAATTTCTCGGCAGAGCGGAGGGTCTTTTTAGCTCTTTCCGGGCTTGTCATACCGGAAATCAGCGCCCAGCTTTGGGCATTCAAGAAAATCTTCCCCTGCTCATCCTTACTGCTGCCGATGACCCGTCCGTCATCACGAAATGCCCGTACATACCATTCTCCGTCCCAGGCGATCTCGTTCACGGTTTCATTGAGATTTTGGAATGCCAGCTCAAAGCGTTGCAGATTTTCCTGGTCTTCCACATGGGCAAAAAGCTCACAAGCCCGCTGAATCACGTATCCCAGAAAAAATGCTCCCCAGATGCTCTCCCCTTTGCCTTCGGGGCCCACGTGGTCAAGGGTGTCGTTCCAGTCGCCATTCATAATCTTGGGAAGTCCTCGCTCGGTGGCGCTTTCCAGAGCATAGTCCAGCGCCCGCACCAGATGGCTGTAAACACTGGCGCTTTCTCCGTCATAAAAAGTGACATCTTCCTGCAAAATGGTGAAATCACCGGTTTCCTTGAGATATTCCACGAGACCAAAAGGAATCCACAATGGTGTGTCGCTGTGATGGGTTCGCTCGCCGGTGCCGGTGAGTTTAAAGAAATTATGCAGGCTGCTGCCATTCTTAAATTGGTATTTAAGGGCATTGAGCAAGCGGGCCCTGACGCGCTGTGGCTCTACCAGCAGCGCTCCGAGAATATCCTGAAACTGATCACGCATTCCCGTGCCGAAAAGGAGTCCGCCATGATAATAGCCGCTGTTTCGGGCCATATCGAAAGTGACGGCGGCCTGGTACTGATTCCAGATATTCCAATGGGTGTTAAATACCTCATCGGGGCTCTGGATTTGATTACTGTCTAGGTAATTTTTCCAGTGGGATTTGACTTTCTCAAGCTCAGCATCCCAGAAAGCAGTCTCTTTCATCGGCTGCCATTCAGTGACAGGGTAATGTCCAAGTTTTTTCTCCCTCGCAATGAGGTAAAATGCCAGTTCTGCGCTTTCTCCAGGCTGAAGGAGCAATTTGGTCTGCAGCGCGCCGATGGGGTCGCCGGCAGTGATTTCCGTATTGCGCATCTTTCCTTCCTCGATGGCGATGGGATTGGCTTCGCTGCGCCATTTCCCGATAAACTGGTCCAGGCTGCCGTCAAAACCGCTGATATGGCGGGTGCTTGAGAAGTATAGATTGTAGGGCCAGGCCAGATTGGGCTGCTTGACGGAAACGCCTTTATTCAGCACCCAATAACGGCGGCTTGCCACAAGGGAATCCAATTCTTTGTCAAAGTGAATATCGCTGAAATGCTTATCGTTGGGCTGATTGATGAGATCATTGAGGGCATTGCCCATGAGCAGCTCGGTGAAGGCGTAAAGCTCCAGACTTCGCTCGGTATCGCCAAGATTCTTTAACGAGACGCGCCACACTTCACCAGGAATTTCTCTGGGGACAAAATAGCTGATCTTGCCGCTGATTGCCTCGAATTCTGTCTCGATGCTTGTATAGCTCATACCGTGGCGCGCTTCATATTTTTTATAAGGAATCTCAATAGTTGGCGCCCAGCTCAGACTCCAGTACTTGCCCGTTTGGGAATCACGCACCATCACATAGCGTCCGGGGCGGTCCCAGGGTAAACAATTATAACGCATACGGTTGATGCGGTTGTCGCGGGGCGATTCCATGAAACTGAAGCCGCCGCTGGTGTGGGAAATGAGCCCGCCGTAGCGTTCATTCCACATATAATTAAACCACGGGCGGGGTGTGCGGGGGTTGCTAATAACAAATTCCCGCTTTGCATTGTCAAAATAGCCATATTTGTTGGCGTACATTTTATTTAATCTCCTCTATGGATTGTTGATTGTTGATTGATGATTGGTGATTGTTGATTGTTGATTGAACAGCCATCTGAAATGATGAATGATGAATGATGAATGATGAATGATGAATGATGAATGATGAATGATGAATGATGAATGATGAATGATGAATGATGAATGATGAATGAT
>DSDE01000087.1 GCA_011049095.1 Fidelibacterota bacterium | reverse complement strand
TATTAATTCTTAAAGCCAGTCGGCAAAGACAAGTTTTTTGCTGACTGCTCTCTATTTCTCCTTGATAAAAATCAGACCCTCACAGACTTATGAATGCAGAATGTAAAATGAAGAACGAAGAATTTAGAATAGAACCCTAAAGGCTTGCCCATCCCCTCATCATTCCATATTCACCGGCAGAATAATTAACCATTTATTTATTTTTTGTTTAATCCTAATTCACAATTAAAGACGACTTTTGCGGCGTGAAATCAAAACAAATCGCAAGGGAAAATTATGTACGAAATCATGAACGCTGTTAATCAGCTCTGGAAGAAGGCGCTTATGCTTCTTCTTGTTATTGTTGTGGGTATTATTGTGCCCATAAATCACCTTCAGGCCGCTGCAGGAACGCTCTCAGGCCGCATTCTTGACGAAAAAAGCGGCGATCCGCTTACCGGCGCCAATGTGATGCTGGACGGCACGGAATATGGTTCGGCTACCGATATGGACGGCAGCTTTGTCATTCCCAAAGTGCCGGAAGGAAGCTACAATCTTATCGTAAGCTATATTGGCTACGAAACGCAGAAAGTCACAGATCTGGAGATTTTGCCAAACCGAAATAAACAAATCGGCATCGCACTGAAAGCTTTAGTGATAGGGTTAGAAGAGCTTGTGGTGGAAGTGGCCGCCAACCGCACCAGCGAGTCCTTTCTGCTGACAGAGAAAAAAAATTCTGTGAATGTGCAGGATGCCATCAGCAGCGAGCAGATCGGCAAATCGGGCGATAGCAATGCAGCCGATGCTATGCGGCGCGTCACCGGAGTGTCGGTTTTGGACGGCAAATATGTTTACGTGCGCGGTCTCGGCCACCGATACACTACGGCGCAGATGAATAATGCACCGGTGCCTTCGCCTGAACCGGAGCGGCGCACCGTCCCTTTGAATCTATTTCCCGCGGAGATTCTGGAAAGCGTTTCAGCTTATAAAACCTTCACACCTGACCTGCCTGGAGCATTTGCCGGCGGCAGCATAAATATCCGCACCAAAGCATATCCTGATAATCGGATGATTAAATTTTCCGCATCGGTCTCCGATAATAGCTATCTCTATGATAATATACGTTTTGCTGTAGGCGGCCACGGTAAAAATGATTTTTGGGGCTACGATGACGGCAGCCGGAATCTGCCAGCAGCGCTTCCTAAAGACGAAAAGGTGATCCTTTACAATAGCGAGGCGGATCCAGACCTATGGTCTAATAAACTTGGCGAGATCAATCGCGCCTTTAAGTCGGATTTAATGGCCGAATACTACACGCCTAGCAAACCTTTTTCCGTGGCAGCGACACTTGGAAACCGCTTCAGCAAAGCCAGCAATTTTGAATACGGCTACTATTTGAATGCCAACTTTGGCAATAAATACAATTACCAGCAGGAAAGCTACAACCATTATAGCCTCGCGGGAGATACATTGGCAGCCACGACCCATCTTCTCCATAACAAGAGCAGCTATAATACCAATAAAGCCCTGAGTTTTTCCACCGGTTTCAAGGCATTCCAAAACCATAAAATCAAATTTTACAATCTCTACACCCACACCAGCGAAGACCAGTATATCTATTCTAAAGGCAAGACTGATAATGTTGATGCTGGCGCTTATATCAAGAGCCATTATGTGGAAAAAAGCATCCTCAACAGCACACTGACAGGGCAGCATCTTATTGAAGGCTATGGCAAGCACCGACTAGACTGGTCGCTGAATTTTGGCATCAGTAATCTTTATGAGCCAGACGAGCAGAGCCACATTTACCGCTGGAAAGAGAACCGGGGACGCTATGAGCTTGATATGAAAAGCTCAGAGCCAAAACGGAAATACACTTTTGGCAATGACCAGAACGGCAACGCAGATTTGAATTATGCTTACGAAATCAAAGATAGATTCGGCGACAGCTATAAGCTGAAAACCGGCAGTCGCATTCAGCGCAAAGAACGCTCCTTTAAGAAACGCAATCTGATGTATGTCTATGCGCCTGGGACACCAGTTGGCAAACAGCGGGAGCTGAGCTGGGTCTATCCTGACAGCACAACAGGTAAGGCCGTTTTTGGTCAGGCTTTTCTCGACAGCAATCTTTGCCATGTAGACGATGATGGGGTTAAACATTATGGTATGCAGCTCATTGACGACCCAGGCGACGGCGGCAATAAATCAGCTTATGATGCTGATGAGACGCTGGATGCCTTTTATGCGATGATTGAAGTGCCCCTCACCTTTGGCCGCTTTGCTTTTATGAAGAATATCCAGTTTATCGGCGGCTTTCGAGCAGAGTCTTATAAACTGAATCTATATCCTTATGACACCGTCACCAAGGCACCCTTTGAGAATAATTATGGCGATACGATTGTTTCCCGCATTGACGAAGCCGATTTTCTCCCCAGCTATAATCTGGTGGTCTCATTGCCAAAAAATATCAAGCTGCGTCTCAGCTACAGCGAGACCGTTGCCAGAGCCGAGTTTCGGGAAATCGCCCCTTTTGAATATCAGGAATTTTACGGCGGGCAATACAGCGTGGGCTATCCATTTCTAAAAACCACCGACATCCGCAATCTGGACCTGAGAATGGAATGGTATCGCAAAGCCGGTGAATTGCTGGCAATGGGTGTTTTTCACAAAGATTTCAATAACCCCATCGAAGTGGCGCTGCTACAGCCTGGTGAGCGGATTTATCGCAGCTTCACCAATGCCCCAAACGCAAAAGCCTATGGTCTCGAAGTAGAAACCCGAGTCGGACTCCCTTTTGTGCCCATTACATTTGGATATGGGCAGATTATGGCCAATGCCACTTATGGAAAATCAGAAGTGGAGATGCAAGAACAGTTTGTGATTTTCACAGGCGATACCATTGCCAACAGCGCCGCCAATCTTCAGCGCTCAATGCAGGGTCACTCCGACTTTATGTTCAATGC
>DSDE01000085.1 GCA_011049095.1 Fidelibacterota bacterium | reverse complement strand
TCAACCCAAATCATCTTTGTATTCATTTCTTAGCTCATTTTTTCATCACTATTTTGAAGGCAAGCTGCGCAAATCTTCAATCACTGAATCTGCCAAAGCGCTCTTTCTGGCGATATGGGAATGGATTTCCTTCACAAAGCTATTGGTCTCAAATTTTCCCCTTACCGCTTCAAAGTCAGATTCGCGGATTTTGTCATCTCCATCGGCGCCAAAACCAGTCATTGAACTGAGGCAAAACTCTTTTTTCGCATCGCTATACAGCATTTTGTCCAGGGAAACCACACTGTTTTTCCAGCGCTCGATGAGCTGAATCAGGTCTTTTATTGTGAGCTCTTCTGCCTTTTTGCCCAGTCGCCTTTCCAGCAAGCCGGCAGACCAGTTCCACTCGATATCGTAATAGCGTTCGTGCAAGCTGCGAAATTTAGCTTCGATTGCCAAAAGCTTAGGCAGTTTTCCCGCCTCCACTTCATCCAAAATCTGATAGACAGCCTCTTTTGGCGCAATCAAACCGGCCAAGTCAATCCATTCACCTGTTCCTGTTTCTGAATCGGACGCCATCAGACTGCGCAACTCTTCTATATTTTTCCAGGCATTTTTTTTGAGCCGGGTTATAACTGAATTTCCCAAAAACTTATCAATCCCAATTGTGTAAAGTTCAATACCTCGTTGAAGTGAACTGTTGGTGATAATGGTATTGTGAAAAATGAATTCATCTGAACTTTCACCGGTGACGGACTGCAAATTCTTGAGAATGGTGATGGCTTTTTCCATCTTTTGAATGGTGTAGGGACTGAGCAGATTAAAATTAATACTGTCCAGAAGCTGCGGATCGGTGCGCTTGTCTCGCTTGGGCCATTTCATAGCATCACGGACGGTTCCCACACTGCGCAGATTGACGGCAGGCGCCAGCCAGGATTTATCATCCCGCTCCACCAGGTAGGAAAAAGGCAGCTCAGAGGTGTCGGAATTTTTATAATGCCGCCCCATCACCAGTGTAAAGGGACCGATTTTCGCCGGCCAGAGCAGGTAAGAATCGCTGGTGGTTTTTGAGCCGCGCTCCACCACGCCCTGGTGAATGGGACCCAGCTTGTACATATGATTACTCTGATTTGAACCTGAGCCGGCATTGAGAAAGCTGAACATACCGGCGATGAGCAGTGTAGATTTGTGATGTGTTACCGTATAAGGTCCTGCAAATATGGAACATGCCTCTCCATGAAAGCCCTGGCAATTGGCAAAAAAGACAGAATTTTCAGCAGAATAATTGCGGGAAAGCTCGCAACCCTGCCCCACAAAGCAGTGATTGAGAATGACGCCATCGGTAACGCTGCTGCCTGACTGAATGATGAATTTCTTTAGAATCACATTGCTGCCGATGGTAACAGGCGCTTCTTTTTTGCTGATGATGGAGCCGCTTTCCATACTACGGGCGCCTTCAATATGACAGTGCTCTCCAATCCACATATTTTTTATGGCGCCGCTATTGAGAATAGTACAATTTGAGCCAATATAGCCTTTTGTGCTTCGTTTGGATTTTGCATATTCCCTGATAATTTTTTCCAGGCCGGAAATGAGTTTTGGACGATAGCGGTAAAGCGTCATAACATAAGCCAGCGGTGCCGAGAGCTGATCATACATTAATATTTGCCGGCCTCCAGTTTCATCCAGCAAAGCGACCGGTTCTGCATTGCCAAAACTATTTTCGCCTTCATTGGCAATCATCTGCACGTTGTAAATGATCACATTGTCTGCTATCTGCATATTTGACAGATGGTTATAGACATTGTGGATAAAGCAGTTGTCGCCGATTTCACAATTGTGAATCACAGCGTGATAGATGCCGGCTCGTCTTGCAATCCCGCCAAAAAGCTGCACAGTGCCATTTTGCGAACCGATTTTAACGTTGCCATAAAAGTGGACATAGCGAAAGGTTTCCGCAGTAAAATCTTCGCTGACCTCAATCCGGCTCCACTCCTCCGCTGTACAGCCATTCAATTTCAGCTCACCAATTTCCACTTCCGTTAATCGTCTCATATTTCCTCCCAAATTTGTATTCCGATTTATTTATTATCTTTATGAATTAAAGTTTTCGCCCAGATGGCAGCAGCGCCACTAGCGCCAAAACAATTCCATAGAAAGTGTAGATAGTATGCAGCCGGTCAACCACATTAAATATTCGTGTCTGCACAGCAATCCAGATAATGAGGGCAAATCCGGTGTAAACTGTGTAAGTCCAACCATAATAATAGCCTGTAAATAGATTCAACCTTTCTAAAAATGCAGATTCCGACTTTTTAATCAATAGCCAAACCAGCAGAATGGGAATGATTCCAAAGACGACAAAAAGAATAGTCCTCGGAATGAGAAAGTCTGTAAAAGGCGAATATTCCTGCACGCTAACAGGAATCTGGAACAATGAACCATCGGGCTTGAGAGTGAAAGCACCGCCGCCATAAAGCGCCTCAAAAGACAAAAACGCCAATCAAAACCGGCACCTGACGAGCTAATTTGATTTTTAAGAAAATGGCTTTCAGGCCGCAATACCAAAAAGAGTGATGGAGATGACGCAAAAGAAAAATGCGCAGTCACAATGAACCTGAGCGTAAAAACTGGCAAAAGAGCGCTTTTACAAGGACTCACAAAACGATATCTCCTTTTAAAATTGCATAGATTTCACAATCAACAAGGTGGCTCTCTTTGGCTTTGATATAATTCCGCAGAGTGCCTTCATGCTGCATTCCCGCTTTTTGCATCACTCGACCGCTGGCGCTATTCTCAGTAAAGTGTATTGCCTGCAGCCTTTCAAATCCAATTGTATCAAAGAGATAGGGAATCATGAGTTTTAATGCCGAGACGACAATCTTTTTTCCCCACCAGACTTTGCCTATACAATAAGCAAGTTCAGCCATCTCGTTAATTTCATTTAAGTTAACAACACCAATA
>DSDE01000279.1 GCA_011049095.1 Fidelibacterota bacterium | reverse complement strand
TTTGCCGAAGAATATCCCGAATTTCGCCTGATGCTCGTCTCAAATGAAAGCTGGCCCCGGCAACACGAAAATATCACTATTCTGCCCTGGAAAGATTTTCTGTATCAATTATGGAAAGGTGAGCTGATTTCTATGGGTGATTGTTGATTGTCTGCCCTGTAAAATGTCAGCATATTTGCACAAATCATTTTTGTTATTCTTATTTCACAGGGGGGCAAAACCCCGGAATCGATGATTTCTTATTTCTCTGATACTGAGTGGATTCTGTTGAATTGGAATGAAAATATATCTATCTCTATTTCGTGAAGCTGATTTGGACAAAACATTTCGAAAATATGGTCAAAGAAAATGACGTTTTATATCTGCGCCTGGATGAAAAAGCCATCGCAGAGTCTGAAGAAGTGCGTCCGGGCGTGATTCTCGATTATGATAAAGACGGCAATGTGGTGGGACTGGAGCTTCTGGGTATCAGCAAAAATATTTCCAGCGAAGAACTCAATTCATTTCATTTTCACTCTGCATAAGCATTTCTCTTTTTTACTGAAGAACTCTGCCTCACACAAAAGCACAAAAAAAATAGTGCAGATTTATGATGAGGAATTTGATATGGTGCGCCGGTCGCCGAGTGTCCGTCAGGTGACGGATGTATCGAGGCGCCCGGTGTTCCTGCTGCCGCATCTCGATACGTTTGCGCATTTTGATTCTGAGATCTTACCAATAATTCCAGGGCGCAAACACTCGATGACCGGCAGCAGAATGTATCGAGGTGTCCGGTATTCTGCGCTCTTTTTACTTCCGTTTCTCCGTTTTTCCGCCTCGTTTTTTAAATTTATATATCTTTTCTAACGAAGGATTAATGACTATATTATTCTCTATGAAAGAAAGGTTTTAAAAATAATGATAAATCAAGAACAGCTTAAAACGATTCTCCTGGACCATCAGGAGCAGTTCATCCAGGCCGAATCTATTATTCCTCGGGAAATTAATCTGACGCCCTACATCAATACCCGCCAAATTGTTGTGATCACCGGGATTCGCCGCTGCGGAAAATCGACCCTTTTACGCCTGCTGAAGGAAGCGATGCATCTCTCTGTGGGCGACTATTCCTATATTAATTTTGATGATGAGCGTTTACCGCCTGATGTGAAAATCCTGGAGATGATTTTTAATCTTCATTTAGAGCTTTACGGCAAAGAACCCATTCTTTTTTGGGATGAGATTCAAATAATTCCCGGCTGGGAAAAATTTATTTCACGAAAATATGAAGCAGGCACGAAAATCTTTGTCACCGGCTCCAATGCCCAGCTTCTCAGCTCCGAAATTTCCAGCAGTCTGACCGGACGAAATAAAACAGTTCGGCTCTTCCCCTTTTCATTTCGGGAATATCTGCGCTTTGCCGGTCAAACCTTTGACGCTGAACGTATGAGCAGCTCTCAAATCGCGCTTCTTAGCCGTGAACTTCATTATTATCTCGAATTTGGCGGCTTTCCACTGGTGCTCAAAGAAGGCGATTTGGAGCTTGTACATGGCTATTTCCAGGATATTCTTTACCGCGATATCGTAGCCCGCTACCGCCTGAGCCAGGTTGCCGAGATCCGAACTATCGCTTTATGGTTTGCCAGCAATATTGGTAAAATCTTCTCCTATAGCGCGCTCCAGGATATTACCGGCATCAAAAGCCTCAGCTCCATCAAATCCTACCTGACTTATTATGAGTCGGCCTATCTCTTTCTCTTTTTGAGAAAATTTGATTTTTCCCTCAAAAAACAATTGCTAAATCCCCGAAAAGTTTACACCATAGACCCGGCCTTTGCCCGACGTCTCGGATTTCAGTTTTCACCAAACAAGGGCAGACTTCTGGAAAATCTGGCCCTTCTGGAATTACTGCGCCAGGAGCGGGAAGTTTTTTATTTTCTGGGGAAAAGGGAATGTGATTTTATTGTGAGAAAGGGGCTTCAAACAGAGATGGCAATTCAGATTGTATGGACACTGGATAGGGAAAACCTGCAGCGGGAAATGGAGGGGCTCATCGAAGCCATGCAATTTTCACAGGCGCCGCAAGGTCTCATCCTCTATTTTGAAAATACCACCGAATTGCCGGAAACACCCCAAAATATCACATTCACACCCATCTGGAAATGGCTTCTCACGGAGAAAAACAGCCCCAAAATTCAGACCACTGATACCGCGGCTCGTAAGAAAATTACGAATTATTAATTACGAATGACACAGTCCGCCGTTGGCGTTTCGCCGGTCGCCGAGCGGTTATTCCCCCCCTGTGAAATAGGATAATTGGGAAATGCGTTGATCATTGATTTACTTTTTTGATATTTTATAAACATCAAGCATCAATATTTTTATTTCACAAGGTGTGAAAGGGGGGACACAGAGGGGGTATTTGTACCCGGTCACCAAGCACTGTACAATGTGCGGTATATCTGCCGATAAGCCAAAAATTCTATTTCACCTGGCAAACAAATCGGCTTAATCCACGGATTCAGCAATTTCTTTCTGAGCAAGTTCCAGATTTTGGCGGGTATCAATCAATGTGATGATTTCAATTCGATTATCCAGCACGCGGTAATAGAAGGCGCTCTGTCTGCTCACGACACACTTCTAAAGATTTGCATATTTTGAGGAGCGGGTGGCGCTTTCCGGATATTCACGAACCTGCTCAAGTTTCTTTTTCAGCTTATCCAGGTATTGATTCCGGCTCTCACGGGAATATTTTGCTTCGAGATAATCAAGCAAAAGTTCAATTTTCTCCAGCGCCAATGGCGAGAATAATAGTTCCAAGATTTCAGCCAATCCGTTTTAAAAAGGTCTCATAGCTGATTCTCTGGCCATCGTTTAATTGCTGTAAACCCAGCTCCAATTCACGATTTTCCGCTTCGGTCAATTCAAAGCCGAAATCTATCTGTTTTGAGTCCAGCAAGCGGCTTATT
>DSDE01000523.1 GCA_011049095.1 Fidelibacterota bacterium | reverse complement strand
TTGTTGCAACGCGGCATTGCTTTTGGTAATATGACGATCCAGCTCGTCAAAAGCTACGGAAAAGCGCCCGACAGACTGTAACTCTTCAAGATAGTCACGAACACTGCGAAATGATGGTTATTGCTTTTTCATACGCATATTATATCGTAATGTGTAATAATATGTAAACAATAATATAATTCCTGACGAAATGAATGGATACGGATGCCCTGCTTTCATTAAGGAATTAGTCATAGAGGGATATTATAGTGGTCGGTGTAGGCTTGAGACTTTTTTGCGATTTTTGCTTTTAGTACCTGCTGGTGGTTTGTTCATTTTGCTTTTATTGTTGCGCTCATCCTTTGATTGAGTTTAAGATTTTAAAAACACCTTAGCAAGTCTCCCCTTTCGTCCAAGCGCTTTTGTAGTTTCAAGCAGAGAATCCTTAATTTACGAGTGCAAGTGTTAAGCAGTACTTAATAGTTCATTGATATACTGTATTTTCTCTTTGAGGTGATTCATTAGATTTTCTCAATTAATATGCACTAAAAAGTTCAGGTTCATGTGAGCTGCACTAATAATGATGATTTTAGTGTTAACGATATTTATAAATGGAGGTTGACGACAATTATTTATCCCTTTTAGATTAGTCTGATTTGCCTTTTCGAGTCGCTAATGGAGAGAATAGGAGCGATTCATTGGGGGGAAATTCTTCCTTTTAGTGTCTTGAAATTGATTTTGCGCCTCTTAATAAATATCTCTTCCTTTTTGCAGCCGCCGCTTTAAGGCGCCACGGTTTTGGCTCCTTATCTTATTAAATCTTTTATTGATGCCATTTAGACCGTATATTTCATTTATGGAAAATCATATTTCTGAAGCGGTACTTAAGGGTTTGATAAATATTCTCCCTATACCAGCTCTCCATTATGATCTCATCAGCCGCAAATATCTTGAAAATCATCACTGTCAATCTGCTTTTGGGAAAAACACCTTAAATCAACTCTATTACAATCTGGAGCAAAGTGATTTTGGCGGCTGGATTGAGCAAAAAAACTATTATCGCGGTCCGCTCATTGCTGCAAAAATTCGTCTGGAAAGCAATCTTTTTCTATACCATGCCGAAATGCTGACCGAAAGCGAGATGCTGATTATTTTTCCCGAAAGCCAGCAGCCTAGGCAGCTAAAGATTGATTGCGGCCCCTTCCTTACAATTCCCAACTGCTTTTCAACGGAGCATTTTCTCATCAGCTCCCAAAATTCCGTTCCCGAATTGGCCGTTCCCCACTATAAAAACGCCTTTTTTGATGGAGAAAGAGCGTGCTATATGAGCGCCATTGAAGAAGGGGAACTAGCCGCCCTGGTGAATATGCTTAAAGCGGCACATCAGCTAAGTACCGATGATTTCAACAGATTTTTTCAATTGCTTCAACATTTCCGCAATACTTTAAGCTTTGAATCATATTTTGGCGATTTGACATTTGCCTTTTTCTTTCTAGAAAAAGAGAAGCTGCAGGTTTGGAGCAATCAACTGGATATTTTTAAAATTAACGCCAGCGGCATCGTTCACACTGTCGAAGAGAATTTTCTGGGAGATATGCCTTTAGAAGCTTTCGAATCGTGTTGGGCGTGCAAGCAAAGTGAATTATTCCAGAGCCGGCTCCCTTTTCGAAATCAAGAAAAATTTTATCTTACTGCCGATCATCTTCTCCACGAAATTAAAAAATCAGACACAATATCTCCATTTTTCCTGTCAGGTCTTCAGCGTCTGGAAAAGAATACTTTTTCTCAAAAACCGCTGATCCGCCAAGTATTTCCCGATAAAGAAAGCATTCACCAAGGCGCCAAAGAGCTGGCATCCTATCTGCTGCAAGATGATTCATTCAAGCCTCTGGCCGAAGCGGCTGAAATTGTGTTTGGTGAAATTTGCAGCAATATCTTTTCTCACGGCTTCAGGGAAAAAGATGCGCTTCCCTTCCTCCTGATAGCCGAGCCGCCTGAAATGGCTGTCTTGAATATTTTTGACTATGGTGTGGCATTTAATTTCCCAGAATATATGTCAATGCAAAATGACCCGCCAGACTCGATTATGGACGTCCCAGAAAGAGGACGAGGATTAAATATTATCCGACAGCTTTGCACAAAAATTGAGCGAAAGCGATGCTTTCAGCTTAATGTAAGCTCTTTCTACCTTAAAAATAAGAACTTAACAATAATATAAAATGGAGTAATCATGGGATTTATCATTGTCAAAAAAGAAAAATATGCCATTATTCAAATCAATAATCGGCTGGACTCCCTTAATAGCAGAGAGTTTAAGGAGATAGTGCAAGAGCTGATTAAGGAGTTTAATTACCTTATTTTTGATTGCTCCGGGATGGATTTTATGGATAGCACCGGATTAGGGGCTCTGGTCTCAAGTCTTAAATATATCAATCAAGCCTCAGGAAAATTGACGATTGCCAATCTGCAGTCAAAACCGCGTATCGTCTTTGAAATCACCCGCGCTTATAAGATTTTTGATGTTTATAATACGGTGGAAGAAGCAGAAAAAGCTCTTTTTGTAGAATAAGCCGTCGCCCTCTATTTTTATGCTCCCCAAAGCTGCTGCACTATTTGCATCCCAGCATCTAAAATTATTTTTCCGGAAGGAACATGGTAAATTGCCAAATAAAAAAATTATAAACTGAGCAGCGCCTGCGCATTCCGGAAATAGCTTGGCAGAAAAGACCGAGTTTAGAAATCTTAATTGTGCCGTTAGAAAGTAAGTTGTGCGGAAAACATCTGACACAATCGGCGCAAATTGAAACGATTATCACGAATCACGCTGCCAAAAATTTCATTAGGTTTAAATTCGCAGTTTATTTTTTCCTTGATCTTTTTGGCTCGGCATTTAGTTCCTCTATTTTTATTTGATAATCATATTTTGCTTTTTTCTCATACAGCTTTTGGTAGAGATTCAGGGCTATTTGTC
>DSDE01000111.1 GCA_011049095.1 Fidelibacterota bacterium | reverse complement strand
TTACAATATAGGGTTTCATAAAATATTCGTCAAGAGAAAAATGAAAAAATCAGCCTAAAATCGGAAAATGACTTTATCCTTCACGCCAGGCATCAATTTTAATTGTAAAAAAACATCTTAGCAAGAAATGCTTCTGGCTGCTATTTAGCGCTGCTGCTTTGCCTGCCCGGTGCATACTTGCGGACAATCACGCCATACATTGCTGTGCCTGCCGCATAAAACAGACTAGTGATGATGAATATTTCTACATATTTCAGTTCGGCCTGCCTCAGCCACTGGAAAATCTTCGCGCTAAAAAACCAAGATGCACTCCAGATGGAAGAGTGGAGCGCCGAGATCAGCTCCTGGTTTTTGGGACCCACGATATTCATCACCAATTCAGATGTCACCGGCGCCGCCATGTTCATCAGTGGCTGCCGCAGCAGATAAGCAAAAAGAGCAATTCCCAATGCTGCAAAATAGAAAGTCTCAGCAAAAAGCTCTGTCACCGCCATCAGCGCCAGAAAAAGAATCCCGATTGTCTGGGTATGGACGATAGCCACCCAGTAGCCAAAACGGCGACGAATAAAGGGAATCAGCAAGGCCGAAAGGAAAACCAAAATCGCCGTAAGACTTCCCAAAAGACTAAAAAGCTCAAAATCAATCTGATAAATATTGTAGAAAAAAAGATTCATGAAAGGGATGGTCAGGCCTGCACCAATGGCAATAATCATTGTAGGTGTGGCCATTTTGAGAATCAGGAGCCAGTCGTAATCATCACCTAAATGGGAAAAAAGCTTCAGCAAGGGCTTAGGCTCAACAAAAGGCTGCGGCTCTTTCAGAATAGTCATAATAGGAATACTGATTAGACTGAGACTGGCAATCAATAAAAGTATAGTAAACTCATTCACCGGGATGGCTTCCGGCCAAAATGAGAGGCGGCTCAGGCTGCCAGCCAGACTAATGATAAGACCGGCAATAATTGTCGCCAGAGACCAGTTGGCAAAATTCAGCGAGATAGCTTCGGTTTCGCTTTTTTTATCCCGAAAGCGCATGATATAGGGAAGGGCTGCCACCTGATAAAACATTAGCCCGATTCCCCATATAAAAAAAGCAATGCTGATCAGTAGGTCAGCTTTGGCTTTAACAGCAAGCAAAACAATAACGCTGGCGGCAGGCAACAGCGCCGCTGAACTCAGAAAAAGAGGCTTTAGGGGACGACCTTTTAACCAAAGTCCGGCAGGAAAAGCAAAAAGTAAAACCCCGATAAAGCGATACGAGGTAAACTCCGCGATTCGGGCGTCAGAATAGCCATTTTTGCTGAGATAAATATTGAGGATAAGCATAAAGGCTGCATTCACCAGATTCAGGAGAAAACCTGCCCCCACCATTGCAATAATCGAGGGTGAAATCAGTTGATAGCGGCTGAAAATAGATTTTAGCATCAAAAGGCAAGCTTATGGAAGCTTTGATTTTATGTCCTGATATTCAGCGATGACAGCTTCCACAATAGTTTGAACCGACTCTATGGAATGAATGAGCCCTACACCGTGTCCAGCGCTGAAATGGGTCTTGTAATTGGCTTTAGGTCCCTGCTTGCTCATCAGTGATTTAGCGGCGCGGCTCAGAGCAATCAAGCGCTTAAATTTGGGATATGTGCTGACCAGCAATTCCCAAAATCCGGCTTCTACACCCAGTTTTTTAAGCTGTGGCGTCAGGATAAAATTTCCGGGAAAGCCGTCCACTTTATGTGTGCTGACAATCTGCTCTGAGGCAGCGTTGATAATGGCGCTTTTATATTCTTCAGAAACTTCAGCTTCAGCGCTGGCGATGAAACGTGTGCCCATATATGCGCCGGAAGCACCTAAGGACAGTGCCGCTGCCAGGCCGCGTCCATCCACGATGCTTCCAGCAGCCAGTACCGGCAAATTGGTTTTTTGTGCCAGGATTGGCACCAAGGCAAAGGGGCTAATATTTCCGGCATGCCCGCCTGCTCCGGCTCCCACAGCCACCAGCCCATCAGCGCCCAGGTCGGCAACTTTTTTTGCCATTTCCAGCCCAATTACATCACAATACACCTTCGTATTGGTTTGATGCGCCAATTGCAAAAGATTTCTGGGGCTTCCCAAAGAAGAGATAATAAACTGAACCCCCTCTTCCAGGGCAATATCAAGCTGCTCCTGCTGCAGCTTATTGCTGGACTGGACGATAATATTGATACCAAAAGGCGCATCGGTCTCCTCTTTGATTTTCTTGATGGCTTCTCTGTATCGTGACATCGGCCTGAAATTCATCGCTGGAAAAGTTCCCATAATTCCGGCTTTAGCAGCGGCAATCACCAATGCCTCGGTATTCACCAAAAACATCGGCGCCAATACTATTGGATACTTAATGCCAAATGTCTCGGTAAAAGCCGTTTCTATGATTCCCAATCTAATTCTTTTTTCCATCTCATTCCTTCCTTTAGCGAACAGTCTATTTTTTTTGGACTAAGTCGCTGATAGTTCGCACCATCTCATTGAGCTGAACCGGTTTGTAAAGAATGGCGTCAATGCCAAAACTTCGAAAATTTTCCTCATTGATAATATCACTGAAACCGGTACAGATAATCACCGGAATATCAGATCGTATCTGGCGAACTTTTTTAGCCAGCTCCAGACCGCTCATCGCCGGCATTGTCATATCCGTCAAGACGGCTTCAAAAACTTGTGGATTTTCAGAAAATCTTTCCAGAGCGCTCACAGGATCAGTGAAACCCGCAACCTTAAATCCCCGCTTCTCCAATAGAATCCGATTAGTCGTAACGATAGTAAGTTCGTCATCAATAAACAGTAAATTGCCACCGCCGGTTTTAGGGTCTTCCTGTTTAGGGATTTCCTGAAGTGTGGCAGCTTTTTTTTCTGTTGGCAGCAAAATAGTAAAGATCGTACCATTATTCGGTACTGATTCTACATTAATTAGCCCATTATAGCTGCTGAC
>DSDE01000112.1 GCA_011049095.1 Fidelibacterota bacterium | reverse complement strand
GGAATGGATATTGGGTATAGATGCACCCAATGACAGCCGCCTGCCAGGGGAGATTGTTCAGCAGCGTATTCAGCTCACAGATGCCGGCATTGCCAGTTCCGGCGACTACCGTAACTTTTATATGCAGGGCGGAAATCGTCTGTCTCACACCATAGACCCCCGCACCGGACGCCCTATAGGCCATCATCTGGCAAGTGTGACCATCATTGCCCCTGACTGCGGTCTTGCCGATGCCATCGCCACCGCTTTTATGGTTTTAGGAGAAAAAAGCGGTCTCCAGCTTGTCAGCAAACTACCCGATGTGGAAGCTTATCTTATAATGAGAGAGCAAGAGGGACAATTCATCGCCAGAGCCACCGCCGGTTTTGAAAAAATAATGATACCTTAGGAAAATTGAGATGCAGCCAAAGCGGAAATCGGCGATACCATCCGTCCTGGCGCTAATAATCGGTACGGTCATCGGCTCGGGAGTCTTTATCAATCTGCCCCTGCCAGAAAATGCCGCCGGTTCTCCAATGCGCGCCGTCATTGCCTGGACAATAGGCGGGCTTATATGGCTGCCGCAGTTTTTTATTCTCAGTAAAAAGGGCGCTGCTTATCCCCAGCAGGGTTTCGGCTACCTCTATCTGGAAAAAGCCGGCAGTCCTTTCCTAGGCTTTCTCTATGCGTGGACGGTCTTTCTCACCAGCGATACGCCATCCATCACTATTTTGGCTTTTAGCACCGTGGCTGCCATTCTCATCCTCAACGGATGGCCACTCTACCACTGGTTTAATTCAAAAAATATAACTCAAAAATAACGTGGGCATTGAATATCCTTTTTTTCAATTAGCTTCAACAAAAATTAACCCTAACTTTAGAAATGATATCTGCACAAAAAAATGGAGAAAAAAATGACGGAGAAGCTGCACAAGCTGCTTTTGGTAGATGACCAGAACAGCAATTTGAAGATTATCAAAGACACGCTCAGAGATAGCGGCGAAAAATATGAAATTCATTTTGCCAATGACGGAAAAACCGCGTATGAAATCGCATTGAAGGTCATTCCCGATTTAGTTATCAGTGATTGGGAGATGCCAGTAATGGATGGCATACAGCTCATTCGCCTGCTAAAACTAAACCCCAATACCCGGAAAATTCCCGTCATTATGGCAACTGGCGTGATGACATCATCTAAAAACCTGAAAACCGCCCTAGATGCCGGTGCTGTGGATTACATACGCAAACCCATTGACCCTATGGAACTGGTGGCGCGAGTCAACTCAATGCTGCGCCTCAGCAAGAGCTATCAGGAAATCCTCAGCCTCAATACCCTGAAAGACCGAATGCTATCGGTCATAGCTCACGATTTACGGGGACCCGTAGGAAATCTCGCATCGATGATTGAGATTTTCCTAGAAAGCAATATGGATGAAACCTTAATCAGGGAATTTTTTACCCAAGTAAAAGGTAGCATCGGCGCTACTTACACATTGCTGGAAAATCTCTTGGCCTGGGCACAAAGTCAGCGCGGCTTTCTCAAAGCAGAACCGGTGGCTTTCTGCCTGAAAAACGTCGGTGATGAAAATCTGATTTTAATGGAACAAATCGCCAACACAAAAAAGATTATTATGAAAAATTATATTCCGGAGGGCTTGGAAATATTCGCTGACCGAAATATGGTGCAGACCATCTTTAGAAATCTCATCAGTAATGCTATTAAATTTACTAATACAGGGGGCACAATTACTCTTTCAGCTTTGGCCTCAAAAGAATGGGTAGATATCTGCATCTCCGATACCGGCATTGGCATCTCTCCGGAAAATATAAAAAAGATACTGGCCAGAGACATCCTATACACAAGCTATGGCACTAACAATGAAAAAGGAAGCGGCCTGGGCATCGGCCTGGTTATGGAGCTTATCGGACTGCACGGAAGCAATCTACAGATTGAAAGCATACCCGGCAAAGGGAGCGATTTTATTTTCAGCCTGCCACGAGCTTAAAAATAAGCTGAAATCATCTTTTATCTATAAACATCAGAGATTAATCAGGAATCGGCATCCCATTCACTTATGCAATTGACATTTAGCTATCAGAATCTTAACTTCCCACGATATAAAAGGAGCAGGAATGCCGTCTGAAACAGAAAATTTGAAAGAAGGAACTGGGGAAAATCGAATGTACAAACCGGTATCAAGCAAAGCCGATTTTATTAAGATTGAACATAATCAGCTAAAATTTTGGGAAGAAAAGGATATTTTCAATAAACTGAGAACACAAAACAGTAACGGACCGCACTGGAGCTTTTTAGATGGCCCTATCACTGCCAATAATCCTATGGGCGTCCATCATGCATGGGGCAGAACCCTTAAAGATGTATATAACCGTTATCACTCTATGCTGGGTGAAAAGCTGCGCTATCAAAACGGTTTTGATTGTCAAGGTTTATGGGTAGAGGTTGAAGTCGAAAAAGAGCTGGGTTTTAAATCTAAAACTGACATAGAGAAGCACGGTGTGGAAACTTTTGTTCAGGCTTGTAAAGACCGTGTGCTGAAATACAGCGCTGTCCAGACCGAGCAGAGCAAGCGGCTGGGTTACTGGATGGACTGGGACAACAGCTATTTCACAATGTCTGATGAAAATAACTACACAATTTGGCATTTTCTCAAAAAGGTACATGAGCGGGGCTGGCTCTACAAAGGCTACGATGTGATGCCCTGGTGCACCCGTTGCGGCGCGGCCCTCAGCGAGCATGAAATCGCCACTGAAGGCTACCGCGAGATGGTTCACAAAACTATTATTGTGAAATTTTACCTGAAAGAAAAAGCAGATGAAGCACTTCTTGTCTGGACCACCACACCCTGGACATTGACTTCAAACACCGCAGCAGCCGTTCATCCGGATATTGATTACGTGAAGGTCCAGCAAGGTAAAGAAAAATATTATCTGGCCAAAAATCTCGTATCACTTTTAAAG
>DSDE01000498.1 GCA_011049095.1 Fidelibacterota bacterium | reverse complement strand
GCCCAATTATCGCCACTGTATTAAAGCCATCGCTATTGGTTGCGCGGCTGAGGGTGTTTCCAATCATTAATTCTTCTAGTTTTCCGCTCAATTTTTCCTCCATTTTTCCGCCGTCACAACCGGCAATTATCGAGCCACGAATTTTAGCTATTTTCCCGCTTATTCTCAATCATTTTGATTTTTTCTTTTTCGCTTTTGGAAATAATCTGTCTTGTTTGAGTGATAGCGCTGATTTAAAAGGAAAATTATGCTTGCAGAAATTGAAAAAAATCGCTAACTATGAACATGAAGTATGAGGGATTATGAGTCATCAAGCGCAAGAAAAAAATGGAAAGCTCAACCGTCGCTATCTTACCTTTGTCTTGGGAAAAGAGCTTTATGGTGTAGATATTCATCGTGTAAAAACGATAATCAGCATATTGCCTGTTACGCCAGTTCCCGGTGCACCAGAATATTTTGTTGGTGTTATCAATCTTCGGGGAATTATTTTGCCGGTTATTGACCTCCGTCGGCGATTTGCGATGCCCCTGCTGGAATATGGCCAGGATGCTACGATAATCGTTCAGGAAATTGATTTTTCTGGAAAAATTGAGCAGATGGGCTTTTTGGTAGATCAGGTTTCAGAAGTGATTGACATTAATCAGGAAGACATTGAGAGCGGTACAGATGTCGGCGGGACAGGATTGAATTCATTTTTTGACGGTATCGCACACCCTGGCGGCAAAGTTATTACACTGCTTAACGTTCAGGCCGTTTTTCTGCCAGATTCAGAAGCTTCTATCGTTCTTCAGGTTTAAAGAATTTGGCTAATATTTTTGCTTTTCAGACAACTTTTTTGCTTTTTAGAAGTTTATACTCAAATGATAAAACAAAATGAGGTAAAAATGAAAAAAGTCAATAAGATTTGGCGAATAAACATCGCTATTCTTTTTTTTGCATCCAATGTTTTTGCGCAACTTGCACCAGGAAGCGGAGTGGCAGTCAGTGAAAATCTGGATGGCTTTATCAGCAATCCTGCTGGTCTGGCAGTGCCCCACGGCTGGCAGTTGGGCTTTTCCGGAGTCTATCCTGATTTAAATGATCCCGATATTGCCGAATATTGGATTTCATTCAACAGTGATGGACTAGGAAGCTATGTTGTTGCCGAGCAGGATGGTGATTACAGTTATGGTATTTCTCTGGCCGCGCCCATTGGTAAAGGTGTTTATACAGGTCTCAATTGGCATATTAAGAATAGATTGGACCTGGGGCTGCTGATTCGGCCTTATAATTGGTTAAGCGCCGGAGCGCTTATGAATCTGGACCATCGCGGAGAAACGCTGAACAGCATTCAGGCTGGTTTGGCGATGCGGCCTTTCAGGCATTATCTCACCATTGGCGCTGATTTAAAAATAGACGCTCTCAATGATTATAAGATGATAAATTTGCCGCTCTACGCTGAAGCGGAGCTTGTGAATGGAATACGTTTTCGGGCAGGCTACGATATTGAGCAGGAAGAGCTATCGGCAGGATTGGCTTTTCATATCGCACCCAATATGGGTTTTGCCTACAAGCATACACCGGGTGATGATTTCAGCAGCGGAGCTTTTGATATTTTAGTAGAAGCTCACGACCGTCAAAGCATTATTAATCCTGATGGTGGTGATTATTGGGCGCGTTTGAAATTAGAGGGTTTTCTCATTGAGGAGCCGCCCTTTGAAAAGAGTCCTTTTAATTTCTCAATCAGCTTAAATCCTTTTGCCGGACCATTACCTCGGATTATTCAGCTCAGAACTTTTCTCGATCAAATTAGAGAGCTGACAGCAGATAAAAAGCTGAAAGGTCTGATTATTGACCTTGGTGAGCTTTCCGGTGGTTTTCAGAAGCTGGCCGAAGTGCGGGAAGCTTTGGAAAATTTTAAAAAAAGTGGAAAAAAAATTATCGTTTACAGTAAATATGGCATCAGCAATACCAATTATTACCTGATTTCAATGGCTGATGAAATCTATATGCAAGAGTTGGCGGAAATTGATCTTCGTGGCATTATGGTGGAAATGACCTATTTTAAAACGCTATTGGACACGCTGGATATTGTAGCTGAAGTAGAGCGTATTTCTCCATATAAATCTGCACTGGACCCATTTACAAATACTGGAATATCTCCGGAAGTCAAAGAGAATTGGGGACAGCTTTTCAGCGACATTTTTGATCATTTTACAATAGCTATTGCTTCAGGCCGAGGCTGGTCGAAAGAGCAGGCTAAAACCATCATCGATGCTGGACCCTACAGCGCCTCTGAGGCTCTAAATGCACAATTAATCAACGGCTATATGTATCCTGACGAGTTTGAAAAATTTGTAGAAAAACTTGATGGTGACAAAACAAAAATAAAGCAGTGGAAAAAGCTTTTTCACCCTAAATATGAGCGAAACTGGCGGCCAGACAAAGGAAAACCGACGATTGCAATTATCTATGCAGTAGGCAATATTATGCCCGGAAAGAGCAAACCAGGCATCACTGGTTCTTCAGTGATGGGTGATGAAACTATTTCAAAAGCCATCAAGATGGCGCGACAGGATAAAAATGTTTCTGCTATTATATTGCGAATTGACAGCGGTGGCGGCTCAGCGCTGGCATCAGACCTGATGTGGCGTGAAGTTTTAGCCACAACCAATCTTGACACCAACAATGTGAAGCCATTTATCGCTTCAATGAGCAATGTGGCTGCTTCCGGTGGCTATTATATTGCGATGCAGGCCGATACAATTGTTGCCGGACCGGGAACCATAACCGGAAGTATCGGCGTGATTTTAGGCAGGGTGAATGTTACACCATTGATGGAAAGATTTGGTATCAATTTTGAGCGAATGAAATGGGGTGAAAACTCAGATTTTTTCAGTATGCGCCTCTGGACAGATGCGGAGCGGGAAAGGCTTCATAAATACATGGTTGAAATGTATGAAACCTTTATCACTAAGG
>DSDE01000328.1 GCA_011049095.1 Fidelibacterota bacterium | reverse complement strand
TAATAAAAGTCAGGGAAATTCCCTGCAGCCAGGGCGAATACGCAGCCGGACTCAGCACAAGAAGGGTAGTATATGAAAATTCATAGAGAATAGATGCCATCAGCGAACTAAATAACCAACGGGGTACATGGCGGCTAAAAGATTGATAATAGTGCTCCAAATTCACCTTATAGAGCCGAAAAAACAGATAAAAAAACCACAGCGCCTGCAAATAGTAAAATACAAATATCAGCACATTAAAAAGCGCCACCGGCAAATTTTCTCCAAAATCAAATAAATAGGGAAAGCGAATAAAAAATGCTTTCTGCTCAGGGGAAACCGGCAAATAAAGTGTCAAAACCAGCATCACCGTTAAAACTGGAAAAAGAAATTTTGACCTTTCCAAAATGAGGGTTTTCCGGTCATTGGAAAAATTAAGAATGTAATGATAAAGCAGCGGATAAAGCAGCAGATAGCTCAACATAACAAAGGGAAAAATCCATCTGGCAGACTGAAGCCATTGATGGGCCAAAAGCAGATCATAAAAAAAGATCAGCGAAATCAAGATAAAAGCGGCTGCCATCAAGATCCGCGCCTTATATTCCAGCCGCCCAAAAAAACTGAAAATCAAAACAAAAAGGAGCGAAACCACAATACTTGCGCCATTCAGCATATCAGCTATGGCCAGGGATTCATTCACCTTTTTGCCTCACTGTCTATTTTTTCTCCCCACATTTAGAATTTACCAGATTCTACAAAAAATACAAGGACTAAAAAGACTTTGAATCATGAATGTGATAAGTGTCCCGCGGCTTTTACCCAAGACAATGGATACTCAATACCTTCAGAATTGTCCATTTCTCTATTTCGCCTCTTCGTCTTTTCGCCATCACTCCATCACTCAACCTTAACAAGCGGTGAAATAGGCTCCGCCCCTGATGGAATATACTCCTATGTCGTATTCCATTGGGCAAGTGTCGCATTTCACAGGGTAAACTCAAGCTTAGACTCAAGCTTATCACTTGTTCGTCTCGCTGGGCCTGCTTAGATTTCACTGTGGAAATTCCCAATAATGTCAACGCATCTCTAAACTACATCGGCAGCAAAGTGCGGCTTCTTCCCTTTCTCCACTCGGTGATGTCTATTTACATCAAGGATTTTTCACCACTGAGTATCGCAGACCCCTTTGCCGGCAGCGGCGCCGTGGTACGCAGCTTTCGGGGAAAGGTTAATTCCATCATCGCCAATGATTTTGAATACTACAGCTATGTGCTGAATCGGGCTGCGCTTATCCCGACAACTCCGGCATCCATTTGGGAAAAACTGTCCCGACTCAATGAACTGCTGGGGCGTCGAGGCTTTATTTTTGAAGAATATAGCGAAGGCGGCAAGGCAGGCCGGCTCTATTTCAGCAGAGAAAACGGACAAAAAATTGATGCCATTCGGCAGGAACTTGAACTTTGGCGAGAAGAGAAAAGCTTCTCCGAGACGGACTATTTCATCCTTCTTGCCGCTCTTTTAGAGGCGGCAGATAAGGTTGCCAATGTGGCCAGCGTCTATGGCGCTTTTCTCAAAAAAATCAAAAACAGCGCTCAAAAAAGCCTCAGGCTCACGGCCACAAAGCTTTCGCCCGTCAACACGCAAATGACTGTTTTCCAGAAAGATGCCCAGGAGCTTGTCAGGGAAATCTCCGGTGACATTCTCTATCTTGACCCGCCTTACAACGCCCGCCAATATGGCGCTAATTACCATCTGCTCAATACCATCGCCAGCTATAAAGCATTTACACCAAGCGGCATCACCGGCCTTCCCCGATACCAGCGCTCCAACTGGTGCCGCAGACAAAAAGTGGAAGCTGTATTTGAAGAACTCATCGCTACGGCACAATTTTCTTATATTTTCCTCAGTTATAATAATGAGGGATTGCTACCACCAAAAAAAATTCAATCAATTATGGAAAAATATGGCCGTTACACCGTCCATTCTCAAAAATATCAACGCTTCAAAGCCGACAAAAATGAAGCCCGCAATCACAAAGCCACCGCCACAGAAGAATTTCTCCACGTGCTGGTGAAAAACTGAGTTTTTGCTGTTTTATGTCTGATTATTCTTCAATAAGCGCTACTATTATTCTAAAAAATATGGATAAAAGACAAATATTTATCTAATTTGCGTCATGGAGGTGACGCTATTATGAAATATTTAGAAAGAGAATTGGCAAAACACCTGCGTCAAAAGCTTATTCCCAATAAGATTTTAATGATTCACGGCGCTCGGCGTGTGGGCAAAACCGTCCTCATCAAGCATTTATTACCAGAACTGGAAGAGGATGCGCTTATTCTCAATGGGGATGATATTGGCGTTCACGATCTGCTGTCCCGGCGCAGCGCCGAGAATTACCGTCAGCTCCTGGGCAGCTCACAATTGCTGTTTATTGATGAAGCACAGTTGATTCCCGACCTGGACAGATTCTCAAGCTGATGATGGATGAGATTTCAGGTTTGAAAATCATTGTCACCGGTTCATCTTCATTTGACATTCAAAATCGCACAGGCGAACCACTCACCGGCCGAAAATACAGTTTTCGTCTGTTTCCCCTTTCTGATCCGGAATTTGACAGCCTGGAAAGCGAATTAAACTATGAAGCGCGTTTGCACGAGCGCCTCGTTTTTGGAAATTATCCAGAGCTGATTCACCTGGCTAACCGAAATGATAAGATTGAATAGCTGAAGGATCTGGTTTCAAGTTATCTTCTCAAGGACCTTCTTCAATATGAAGATATTCGAAACTCACGAAAAGTCTTTGATCTGCTGCGCCTCATTGCTTTTCAGATTGGCAAAGAGGTCTCGATGCAAGAATTGGGCTCCCAATTGGCAATGAGCAAAAAAACTGTGGAAAAGTATCTCAACCTGATGGAAAAATTTTTCATTCTTGTGAGAATCAATGGTTACAGCCGAAATCTGCGTAAGGAAATTACAAAAAATTCCCGCTGGTACTTTATAGATAATGGT
>DSDE01000231.1 GCA_011049095.1 Fidelibacterota bacterium | reverse complement strand
AATTGACATAAAACAGATCTTTATTCATCAGCAAGATAAAATATGAGTGGGATAGTATCCCTAAAACTGAAATCCTAAATTGACAAAAGTTAAATATTCTGCTCTTGATGTGCTGCGCATAATACTCAACGCAATTGGCCCAGCGGGACTTCGATAGGCAAAGGTGAGGGCAGCGCCAAAGCGATATTGAGAAAATTCATAAAATTCATCGAGGGTTTTATGAGCACTTCCCCAATCAGCCTGAGCGATAAGGAAGTTGTTTTTCCACATCTCAACGCGAATTCCTCCCCCCAAGGTGATAAAATGGGGTCCGCTCAATTCCATAAAATTATAGCCGACAAAAGGAAAATAGTTGGGAGTATGTTCCTGAAAGTGTCCCATACCACCAATATGGAAGCCATGGAGCGCTGGAATATTTGAACTGTTGATTGATCCAACTGATAAGCGGCGCAGCATGACAAGGCGCTTACCGATAAGAATTGCATCAGTAAAGTGGAAATAATTTTTTTGATATGGCTGGTAGCGGAGGCTTGTATCTGCTGTACTGATCTGACTGATATAGCTCATCGAAAGTGTCCAACGCGCACCTTTTGACGGGAAATAGAGATCATCAACATTATCAAATTGGACAATAAATGAGTTGTTCAATGCGCTTACAGAATATTTTGAAAGATTTGTCGTTTGCTGAGATATTACTTGCTTAATATCGGCTTGCTCTCCACGGATGGCGCCACCAATAGAAAAATTGTTAAAGATATTTGATTTAAGAGCTAATTCCCCGCCGGAATAGTACAGTTCATTTTGGCCAATACAGTTTCCGTCTTGATACTGATATATTTGAAACCTGCGGTTGAGCAAGAGTATTTCGATGCCGATTCCCGGTTTCCAGTTTGTATGCAAAAAATAGTTGATGGTAGATCCGGGGTTTTCTCCCAACATCAAATCAGCAGACAATTTTGAGTTTTGCCGAAAAATATTACGATAGCTTACATTAAGCAGCAATGTTGCTTTTGTGTAATCACTGTAATGGATGCCAATATTAAATGTGTGCATAGACTGCTCTACAACATGAACTACCAGCAGTGTCTGATTTCCCCGAATCGGAATGAGCCTGTAGTTCACTCGGTGGAAATACCGTGAGGCATAAACCCTGTCTATGGCTTCCTCTATTTGTGTGGCAGTCATCCAGCAAGGAGTCCGAACATTAAGTTTCCCCCTGACAAATTTTGCATTTACCTGTTTAGCTCCTTCGATTTTTATTTCTGTTATATAGAGGGAGTCTAATATAAGGGGTGAT
Source organism: Fidelibacterota bacterium (assembly GCA_011049095.1). GTDB lineage: Bacteria > Fidelibacterota > Fidelibacteria > Fidelibacterales > DSDE01 > DSDE01. The sequence continues at coordinate 1,697 of DSDE01000231.1, read as the reverse complement.
GATTTTATTTGCTTTATGGCGGACCTTTCTCCAATCAGGCGATTGATTTCAGGAAGCTTTCCTTTTGCTGCTAGATATCCCCGCGTGATTATTGTATCAATCTCATCTTTTGTGAATGATTTATTTCCCAATCCATTCATGTCGGGTTCAATGAGAATATCGGCAAGTTTTCGCTGTTTTTGAGTATTCTCATAGCCACGAAAGCTTATACTCTGATCGACAATTTTCATTCCAGAATTAAGTTCACTTTTTGTATAGAGCGGTGCGGTGACATCAACAGCTATGACAATATCTCCCCCCATATTTCTGGCAAAATCAACAGGAAGATTCCGGGAAACGCCACCGTCAATATATAGTTGACTATCTATTTCAACAGGTGTCAAAATGGAAGGAATAGTTATACTTGCTTGCAAAATTTCTGCAAGATTCCCCTTGGTGAATTGTTCTGCTTGCCCGGTAAGCAGATTTGTCGCCACCGCTGAGAATGGAATTGAAAAATTTGAGAAATCGTTCACGTGATGAACAGGCCAGCTCAGGCGGCTTAAATATCTGCCGATATTCTGACCTGCAGATATTCCCTGCGGGATTTCTATCCGTCCTCCTTTGATGGGAAAGCTAGTCAGGTAGCGATTAAAGTCACGCTTTTCTTCGATACTTGTTAAATCTCGTGTTGGCGAATCATCATAGAAAAGCCCCCAGTCTGTGGTGCTGGCGATTCTATGAATTGTATGAGTGTCATAACCTATTGCATACAGGGCGCCCACCACAGCACCCATACTGACGCCACAAATACCAGCGATGGGAATATTTGCTTCTTCCAGCGCCTTTAAAACCCCGATATGGGCAAAACCTTTTGCTCCTCCGCCACTGAGAGCCAAAACAACGCGTTTTTCTGAAGAATGGCAATCTTGGGGAAAAACAAGGAATAACGAAAAAACAACGATTATAATGAATCGCTTAATTTGCCAGAAATAAGAACCCAATACAGAAGGCACGTTTTCTCCAAAACTATAATAAATGTGTTTTTTTACAGCATATTTTGTTTATGAAAATCGTTTTTTGTGATCAGCTTTCCAGTATCTCTTTTTCCTTTAGCTCAAAGAGTAGATCAAGCTTTTTAATGTGAGAATTAGTCATCTCCTGGATGGCTTCGAGGCCATCGGCTGCATTGTCTTTGCTCAGTTCTGAAGCTTTCTCGGCCTTTTTTATTTTTTCATTGGCATCGCGGCGGATATTGCGGACGGCAATTCGGGCTTCTTCTGTCATTTTGCTGATGAGTTTGACCATATCTTTGCGCCGTTCTTCGGTCATATAGGGAATAGGAACGCGAATAAGCTGTCCGTCATTATTGGGATTCAGCCCCAAATCACTGGTAAGGATGGCTTTTTCAATGACATTGAGCATTTTCTTTTCCCAAGGCTGTATGACGACCATACGGGCATCGGGAATACTAATATTGGCAATCTGATTCAGCGGCGTCGGCGTCCCATAATAGTCAACCTTGATATTTTCAAAAATACCTGTGGAAGCACGCCCGGTTCGAAGCCCCGATAATTCGTGCTTTAAATGAGCTAATGTTTTGTTCATCAAATCTTCAGTTTCCAGATACAGATCCTCAAGCATATTTAATCTCCTACTTTTGTTCCTGTTTTTTCACCGTTTGCCAAGCGTATTAGTTCACCTGTCTTGTGAAAGTT
>DSDE01000515.1 GCA_011049095.1 Fidelibacterota bacterium | reverse complement strand
TGAATGGCGAAATGGCAGAGCCTTTTGAAGTGGGCTATCTTGCCAATCTCAGTGGTGAACTGACTTTAGGACAGTGCCTTGAAAGCTGGCATTCGTATCTGAATCCCCTGACAAAGGAAAATATCCTGAAAGCTTCAGGTGAGCTGGGGCTTTATGAGCGTTTTGGCTTTCGCTATTACCCCTTTGGACCTGAGCGGCCAAGGCGGATTGCGGTGGTGAGCGGCGGAGCCAGCAAGCTATTTGAGCGGGCTATTGATATAGGTGTTGATACTTTCATCTGCGGTGATATTCAGGAATATACGGCGGCTTTGGCTTACGAGCGCAGCGCAAATTTTATCAATCTGGGTCACTATTGGTCGGAAAAAGCAGGCATTCTGGCCTTAATGGAGAGAATCCATGAGCTGTTTCCGGTGGAATGTGAATTTCTCGAAGTGGAAAATCTAATCTGAGGAGGCTTAGCTATGGCAAATTTTTATCAGCATAGCTTTGCCGGGGCAATCAGCGGCTTAATCTATGCGGTCTTCATCGTTTCCATAGGCTGGGCCGAAAGTCAGTGGACTGCTCTGCTGCTTTTTGCTGTGGCAATTATCGGCGCTTTTTTACCGGATCTGGACCACGATGAAGGGATTCCGGTGCGGATAATATTTGGCTTGCTGGCGACACTGGCGGCTACTTTAGTAGTCTATTGGCACTATTTGAAGGGTGGATTTGCGCTTTGGTATATTCTCATAGCCGGGCTGCTGATTTTTGCTTTGGTGTGGTTTGGCATTAAACGCTTATTCAAAATGGCCACCCACCACCGGGGCATTTACCATTCCATTCCGGCCATTTTGATTGCCGCGCTGCTGGCCATGGAACTTTCGCGGCAGTACATGGATGATTTTCGACTGATTCAGACTATCGGCGGAGCCATGGCGGTGGGCTATTTCACCCACTTGCTGCTGGATGAGATTTTTAGCGCCGTGACCATGACCGGCAGGCCTTTCCGTAGCACCAGAGTGACGGCTTCACCCCTCAGCTATCGTTCCAATTCACTGCCGGTGACCCTTATTGCCTGGGCGCTGGTGGCTCTGCTTATCTGGCGCAATTTAGACTTTCTCAAAGAGTGGCTGCCGATTTAGTAAGAGTCAGGAGTCGGGAGTCAGAATGGGGTGCGCTGAGCTTGCCGAAGTGTAGAATGTAGAATGCGTTGAACTGAGTCCTGAGCAAATCGAGAAATTGCAGAATGATGAATCAGCAATCAACAATTTTGTATGCTCACTAATTCCTTGAGCCTTGAGCCTTGAACCTTGAGCCTTGAATCTTGAGTTTCCTTAGACACATTTTTTTATAATATTTGCAACTAAAAAACAAAATAGTCCATATTGTTTCTATATGGAGAGCTTATGAGATCAAAGAAAGCAATATTCAGACCCAAAGAGACAGCTATTCTGCAGCAGCTTGGCGAAAATATTCGCTTGGCGCGGCTGTGGCGGCAATTGACTATGGAGCAGGTGGCAGAGCGGGCCAATATCGCTCGATCCACCCTCTGGCACGTGGAAAAAGGGAGCATTCATATCGGCATCGGTATCATCCTCAAAGTGCTGTCGGTTTTCGGTATGGAAAATGAGCTAAAAACATTGGCAAGCCGGTGATGAATTTGGCCAAAAGCTCCAGGATATCGGCCTGCTGGTGAAAAAGCGCGCACCACGAAGCAAAAAGCTATGAAAGAGATCATCGTCTATGCCGACTGGGAGGAAATTTAAGGTCCTGTCAGGCTGGTCTTAGTCCTAAAAGCTTGTCTGAGTCAGATTATTTGCTGGGGCTTGCGGATCTTTCGCAAATGGGAGCGCTTCGCTTTAAAACGGAGGCATCGGGAGAATTTTTAGCCTGTTCAGAATTTGCCTATGACCAGTGTTCGTGAGCTTGAACAAGCGAGTATTCATTTGGAAGATAATGATTCTTTTGAGGATGAAAGGACGCAACGCTGGCTGGAGCTGCTTTTAGCGCTAAGTTCATCGATGGGTGGCGCTCGGCCCAAGGCGAGTGTTTTAGACCCGGAATCTCAGTTATGGATTGCCAAATTTCCTTCAAAAAATGACCAAAAAGATAGTGGCGCCTGGGAATATATTGTCAATCAACTGGCAAAGGACGCCGGCGTGAATGTGTCTCAGTCGGATATTCGGGGTTATTCGGAGTTTGGGCATAGTTTTCTCACCAAACGCTTTGACCGGGAAGGTTCTCAGCGGATTCACTTTGCTCCAGCGATGACGATGCTGGGCTATAAGGATGGCTATGATTACCGCGATGGCGGCTCTCACCGGCTTACGACATAAATCCCAATGAACGAGGCGTCGGGCTTAGCCTGAATATTTCCGAAAATGACAACCGCCTGGATTTTGACCTTTGTCTGAGCGTTGCACCTTATTTCCGATGGAAGAAAAACGACGCGCAGAAGACCATCGCGAATATTCAGAAAAGTGTGAGCAAGTGGCCATTTTGGGCTGAAAAATTAAAAATTCCCCCAAAAGAACAGGTGATGATGGAAACAGCCTTTCGATGTGGGTGAATTTGAGATTTTCATTGTTGCAAGAGGCTGTTCAGAGAACTGGCAACACCCTGCGTCAGGAGTAATTCTTTTCCCCCAAGATTTCCTGACTGGCAGAGCGAACGATCTTTCCAGTCTGGACATCAATGATTCTCTTTTCGATGGTGTTAAGATTCCCAAATCGGCCTATTGAGCCAGCCAGCATAAGCTGAACCCCCAGCAACTGCCCGACTTCAACGACGCATTCATTGGAGGTGCAGTCGGTAAGCTGAAACTCTTGTTCTTTGAGAATATCATCCATTTTTGCCCGCTCCAATACGGTGAACTGATTTGATTGAATCAGCAGAGAGGCGATGCGGTTGGCTATGATTTTTGCTTCATAATCACTGAAGCCGTTTGCTTCAAAGTTAATCACTGCGATTGGTTGAATCTTTTCATCAATAAATAAATCTAATGAGCTGTTACCCTGCAG
>DSDE01000338.1 GCA_011049095.1 Fidelibacterota bacterium | reverse complement strand
TTCCAAATCAAAAACAGAAATTCTATGGAGCGAGCCCCTTTTGGAAAAAATCGCTAAAAAAAATAGCGATGCCGAGCTGCGAGCCCTCGAAGCCGAACGGGAATATCACAAAATTAAGAAAATTAAATTTATGGAGCAGCGCATCGGTGAGACCTATACCGGAATCGTCAGCGGCGTGGTGCAGAGCGGTTTTTATGCGGAGCTCACCGAATCGCTGGTGGAAGGTTTTGTCAGCAATCGCACACTGCCCCCCGATTTTTATGAGCTGGTGCAGGAAAAATATCTGCTGAAAGGACGGCGCACCGGCCTGCAGTTTCGTCTTGGCGACCGGGTCACCATTCGTGTATTGAAGGTCAACCGCCGCCAGGGATTCATCGATTTTGAATGGCTGCCCGATTCTGATGTCAAAAAAGATACGAAAGAAACGAACCAAACAGATAAATCACAATACGCGAGGAGGAAAAGTGATGAAAGACCAACAAAAAGGAGACGATAGAATGAATGCCAAACAATGGGCGGCTTTTGCTCTGGCTGCCGCCGCGGGGCTGAGCGCCTGCAAACATGAAACCGGTGAAAACAGCGGAGGAAAGACCATTCCCCAGAGAGATGAAATTGCAGCCGAATATCGCTGGGACCTGGCAAGTATGTATGAAAACAACGCCGTCTGGGAAAAAGATTTTGCCGAGATGGAAGCCATGCTGCCGAAATTTGAGAGCTTCAAGGGAAAGCTGACAGACGGGAAAAAACTTCTGGAAGCGCTGAAGCTGCGGGATAAAGTTTCTGCTCGGATTGATAAGCTTTACGTCTATGCCCACCTGCAGAAAGACCTGGATACCCGCATCAGCGAAAATCAGGCTTTAGCCGATCGCATCGCCACGCTGGAAAACAGCTACCGCGAGGCCACCAGTTGGCTCACACCGGAGCTGCTGACCATTCCCGAAGCAGATATTGAAAAAATAATCAAAGCCACTGAGGGACTTGCGCTTTACGAGCGCTTTTTTAAGGTGCTGAACCGCAGCCGCAAACACATTCTCAATGACCGGGAAGAGGCGCTGCTGGCTATGTCCGGCAATGTGACCCGCTCGGCAGGCCGGATTTTTGAAGCCCTCACTACCGCAGATATCGAATTTCCTACTATCGAGGATGAAAATGGCGAGAAAGTGCAGCTCAGTTACGGCCGCTACAGTAAAATGCTGGAAAACAAAAATCCCGATGTCCGGCGCCGCGCTTTTGAAGGGATGTACGGCACTTTCGAGAAATTCCAGAATACCAATGCCACGATTTTTGATGCCAATCTGAAGGGCTATGCCTTCATAGCCAAAGCCCGCAACTATGAAAGCAGTCTGGAAATGGCCCTTTCGCCCAATAATATTCCCGTGTCGGTCTATGAAAAGCTCATCGCCGCCACTCACGAGAATATCGAGCCGCTGCGCCGCTATATGAAGCTGCGGAAAAAAGCCCTGGGCCTGAAAGATCTCCATCTCTACGACACTTCGGTCTCCTTTGTGAAAGGCGGTGACCGGGAATATCCCTATGAAGAGGCGAAAGCGACCATTCTGGAAGCGCTGCATCCCCTGGGAAAAGCTTACACCGAGGAAGCCCACACGGTATTTAATTCCCGCTGGGTGGATGTCTATGAAACCCAGGGAAAGACCAATGGCGCTTACAGTTGGGGCACTTATGAGGCGCATCCCTTCATCCTGATGAATTATAATGAAAGCCGCGATCATATGTTTACATTGGCCCATGAGTTGGGCCATGCCATGCACTCCCTCTACAGCAATCGCACCCAGCCCTATATCTATGCCGATTACACGATATTTGTGGCGGAAGTGGCCTCGACTCTCAACGAAAACCTTCTCCTGGATTACCTGCTCAAAAAAGCCGCCAACAAAGATGAAAAACTGGCGCTGCTGGACCAGTGGGCCAATAATATTGTGGGGACTTTCTACACCCAGGTCCTGTTTGCCGAATTTGAGAAAGCAGCTCACGATCTGGTTGCCCAGGGTGTGCCTGTTACGGCAGATAAGCTGAATGAGACCTATTTCACCATTCTTAAAAGTTTTTATGGCGATGCTCTGATCCTGGATGAAGCATACAAATTGACATGGGGACGCATCAGCCATTTCTATAGCCCTTTTTATGTCTATCAGTACGCCACCAGTATCGCGGCGTCCACCTATCTCTATCAAAAAATTGCCGAGGGCGATACCGAAGCCACAGAGAAATATCTCACATTACTGAAAAGCGGCGGCAATGATGACCCCATCGAGCTGCTGAAAAAAGCTGGTGTGGATATGTCCAGCCCCGAACCTGTTCAGCATACCTTGCAGAAATTTGACTGGGTGCTCACTGAAATGGAGAAACTGCTGGGGAATGATGAATGAATAGCCCTATCGTCTCCTGTCTCATCATTCTGCATTTTAACCCAGTTGAGCAAAAATCCCTCAAAAATAAATAAAATGTGCTAATTTTTGAAGTATAAATCTTATAAGTCAATGATTGCGAACAACTGTATTTTTTAAAATTTGAGTCTAGTCTCAAAGCAAAAAATTTAGGATGCAGCAAAACCCTGTATCGCCATAAGGAGAAAATAGCAGGCATCGCCACCAAAGCCGATTTCACTACGCTGAAAATAAAGGGATGCCAATATGTTTATTTCACCCGCAGCAAGCTAAGAGATTATCAAAGAACAGACAGTCAGGCCTTCCATTTACAGGACAGAAATGGCAAGAAAATAGATATTCGCCGGGTCAGTAAAAATGGTTACAACGATGGGAGTCTGTGAGAATTATGAAGACCCAGAAAGCGGCGACTATTTTTATGAAAGGGAAAAACAATCAGCAAATTAGTTACAGAGTCTGCAGCAAACCCATTATGGAAGCCCAGGAAATCTACAAATCCCTGGGGTACAAAGCCATGCCCTTTTACAGACTGAAATTTGTGTTATCGAAAATCCGAAATACAAAATGTTATCTTATTGATTATAAGTATCTTATG
>DSDE01000508.1 GCA_011049095.1 Fidelibacterota bacterium | reverse complement strand
GTGTAGATGATATCCAGAGATTTTCCAATGAGCTCTTCTTGTTTCAGGTTAATCATCTTACAGTAGGCCCGATTCACATCAAGGATTGTCCCATCTTTGTCAGTCAGGCGCATTCCGTCATTGGCATTTTCCCAGACAGAGTGAAAAAGCGCTTCCGATTTGCGAAGCTGCTCTTCCGCTTCTTTTTGATTGGTAATTTCTTTGCAGATACCTTCATGAAAAATAATTTTTCCTGATTCATTTTTGATGTAGCGAGCATTGTCTTCTACCCAGATAATGCGGCCATCTTTTCGTCTTAGACGATAGATTTCAACTTTTTCAGTAAACTCTGGATTGTAGTAGAGTAATTCCCGCTCGGAGCTGTGGACGTAAATGTCAGTAGGAATGTGGACCTTTTTTAGCTCATCAAGAGACTCATACCCCAGCATCTCAATAAAAGCAGGGTTTGCTTCAACGAAATATCCTTCGTGGCTGGACCGGTAAAGGCCATTTGGCATATTGTTGAAGAGGGATTGATATTTTTCCTGGCTCTGCCGTATCAGCACTTCGGCTTTTTTCCGTAGGGTGATATCATTAACGACCCCCAGGATGTATTTGGGATTGCCCTCTGTATCACGAATCAGATTAGCGGAAAGGAGTCCATAAACTTTCTCTTTATTTTTGCGTAGAAAGATTTTTTCCATTTCAAAATGATCAATTTCGCCCATAGCCAGCGCTTTTTGTTTCTCCATATTCTCTTTGAGAATTTCCGGGTCTGTGATCATGCTGAGATTTGTTCCGATTAGCTCATTTTCATTGTAGCCCAGCATTTTGCAATATTTTTGGTTTGCCTGCTGAATGCGATTATCCAGACTTACCCTGGCGACGCCCACCGGCATATTCTCATAAATAGAGCGGAACAGGGCTTCACTTTCCTGCAGCGCTTCGGAGCTTCTTTTATTCTCTTCAAGCACCCTTGCCAGCTTTAGATTGCCATAGCTTAGCGATGAAATTAAATCTGCAAATTGTGCGTAAAAGGTGATAACATGTTCTACGGTTTCCCGCTTCCAGCGAGGTACGCGTTCTAAGGCTGCCAAGTAATCTTCTTCATCAAAAGTGTATTTTTGTGCTTGTTTGCGAAAAAAATCATAATCAGCCTCTTCATCGTCATAAAAAAATTGTCCTAAAAAAATATTGCCGACTTGTCTGTTGCCCACAATGAGTGGTGTGGAGATATACGAGAGACCATTTTTACATTTATAGGCTTTGGTCTGCCCTGGCTTTAGGCCCTGAGAAAGAATGGTATCGCTTTCGATGCAATTTTTTTGTGTTTCAGAATGGACACGATGGAAAAGTGCGCATATATCTTGCCAGCCATTGGCTACAATTACTTTACCGGCGTTGTCAACGATGCCCACACCGATATGGGTCAGTTGATAAAAGTGGTCTATTATGGATTGGATGGCCGGAGCGTTCAGAATGTCTTCAAGGGAAAGTGTGTCGATATCTCCTTCTGGTGAGATTACGGCTTTCAGCTTTTCCCCCTGTGCCAGCTCTTTCTCTCTCTTTTTCCTGTCGCTGATATCCCTGGTTAGACCCCAGAGATAATCAATTTCTCCTTTGGCATTTTTCACGGCAAAAGCCTGTTGTTCCACCGGAAAAGCTGAACCGTCTTTGTGAAGATATTCTTTTTCATAAATGCCGCTGAAACCCTGTTTTAAAAGTCTTTGCTGCCAGATTTCATCACTTTCCCATTGCCGCCATTTTTCCGGAGTGATGACGTAGAAATTATCAAAGTCCCTTAGCTCATCCAGTGTATAGCCCAGCATATCACAAAACGCCTGGTTGGCATCGATTATGCGTCCCTCAAGGTTTACCGCCACAAATCCATCTCGGCTGCCCTGAAAAAGGCTTTCATAGCGGATCTGACTTGCTTTCAATGCGTCGTAAGTTTTGATTTTATGCAGGGCAAAGGCCAGATCGCCAGCCAGCTCTTCAAAGAGTGAGAGGGCTTCGGCATCGGTGGCAAAAGTTTTTGGAATCGATATGGCCATTAAACCGTAGATATTTCCTTTGTGTTTCAGAGCCGATGCCAGGACGGCGGACCCTTCATATTTTTCATTGAGGGGGCAACCGGGACAGTCAATTTTGGGATCGCTGATAATCATAGTTTTGCTGGAATTTAGTGTGGCATTCATACAGATGGGAAAATTGTCCCGCCGCATCATATCTTCAAATTGTGGAAATTTAGAATCAAACCCTGCTGAAGCGATATTTGTCATTTGCAGCCCATCATCAAGTATGGCAATCCAGGCACTGTAATAGCCCAATGACTCAACGAGCAGGTCGCAGGCTTTGTGAATCAGCAAGCCAGGATTTTCTTCCTGCACTATGAGCTGCTTGACATTCCGGATAGCAAGGAGGATATTTCGCAGATATTGATTGCGCTTTTCGGCCATCAGGAGCTCTTTTTGAAGCTCGTTTTTTCTTTCCAGCTCTGTTTCCAGTTCAGTGATTCGCTTAATTGCTGAGTCATTTCGCTTTTTTGATTTATTCCACATCTCAAAACCCCATCATTATCTTGAGTAAGCCGGCACCGATTGCATAGGCGGATATTTTTGCCAGCCGTCTCTTTCGTTCAAATAGTTAATTTTTCCCATCACAGCAATCTAAACACTCTAAGGGGTTCTATCAATTTATTTTTTTAAAATCGGTCTCCAGCCGGAGATTATTCTTGTGTTTGAGCCTGCTTTTTATTCCGATTTCGAGACTGCACCGAAAAATGTGTAATCATTAAGAACAGCGGAGGCCGTTGAAATATAAAATTTCACAATACACGAAAATTTTAAATTCCAATTTCCGGTTTGGCGCACGCATAGATATTGTTTGTTAATAAATCACAAGATGTATATGAGCATAAATCTATCTATTTTGCAGCAAAAAGGACTCATCTGAAAGGGTTCTTTATTGGGTAACAATTAACAGCAAAATCTCAGGACTCAGAATGAGGGGATATAAATTTTTGCATATTGCCGATTGAG
>DSDE01000529.1 GCA_011049095.1 Fidelibacterota bacterium | reverse complement strand
TAAATAGTCAGCTAATTATATGAAAATAGCGGAATCTTAAAATAGGTAAAAGTGCTTTAGAAGATAATTCATCAAAAAATTCAGAAAAGCAGATTTTGTCGATAATGGCAGTAGGAGATTTTTGGAAAGTGGCGCGGAGATGAAATGGCGGCATCAAAGCGCTGAAGGGTTAAACCGCCAATTGGCAAGGAAGCCAAAAACAAAAAGAACAAAGGAGTGTGTAAAATGGCACTAGGAATGATCGGAGCAAACATTGACGCTCAGTGGGCGTATCAGTCGTTTAGCAAAATTAACAAAAACATGTCAACAGTGCAGTTGCGGATGGCAACGGGTAAGAAAATCAATTCTCCCGAAGATGATCCGGCAGGTTATCAGTTGGCAAGAAGCTTGGAAAAACGCGGGCGTGGTTTAAATGCTGCCCTCAGCAATGTAACCAACGCAAAGTCAGTGCTCAACATCGCTGAAAGTGCATATCAGGGTATTATGGACCTGCTTCAGGTGGCAAAAGAGAAGGCCACACAGGCAGCAGATGCTACCTTGAATACTTCGCAGAGAACTGCAATCAATGACCAGGTATCAAAGATGATGGAAGAAGTTGACAGCATTGTTAGCTTTACTACATTCAACGAAGAAGAATTAATTGATGGTTCATTTACGAAAAGCTTCCAAGTCGGCGAAGTAGGAAGTAATACTTTGTCTGTGTCACTGTCAAATGCTGATTCAGCTGCGTTGTCCCTCAGTACTATCAATCTTTCAAGTCAGGGCGGTGCATCCTCTGCAATCACCAGTATTGGAAATGCAATTGATAAACTCTCAAGCTTCATCCAGGACATTGGTGAGTATAAGACTCGTCTGAATTCAAAAGAGACCACGTTGGCTTCGTCCATCACCAATACCGAGGCAGTACGGAGCAACATTGAGGATGCTGATCTCGTGAAGGAACAGATGGAAATGATGAAACTCTCCATTCTGCAGCAGACTGCGGCAACAGCCTTCACCCAGGCCAACGCGGCTCCGCAGATGGTCCTTCAACTCTTTCGCTAATCCGCGAGTCCGCGATGATTCGATGGGGAGGGAGCAATCTCTCCCCATCTTTCTATGAGTCAAATGCTATTTGAAAATCGGAGAAGACGCCAGCCTATTAGTGAGCAACGCTGGCACAATCTTTGAAGAAAAGAACAAGGTGAGAAAAGTGAATACATATACAATGCAGTCCAGACAATTTAACAGGCCTAACCCCTATGTGAATCAAAAAATCATGTCGGCATCGCCGGAGCAGTTGATTGTTTACATTTACGATGCGGCCATCACCGCCTGTCGTCGTCAGGACCGTATCAAAGTTACACAGGCAGTTAATCTGCTTATCAATAGTCTGGATTTTGAGCATAAAGAGATTGCCGGAACTTTTTATCGTACTTACAGCGCTTTGCTGAATCTGATAGGAAAAGGCCGCTTTGGTGAGGTGGAAGCAAGCATTAATGAGATCCGCAGCACCTGGATTTCTGCAATGAAATTAGGTTAAGAGGTAAAGACCATGGATATTACATCTGTTTTTAGTTCGCAAAATAGCATAGCTAATCTGGTCAGTCAGTATATGCGTCTTGAATCTAAGCCAAAAACAGATTTGCTTGACCAAAAAACTGAGCTCAATCAAAGGCGGATGATTTTAACTTCACTTAATACAAAGCTTAGCGCTCTTCGCAGCTCAATTCAAACGTTAAATGACCCCGTTATTGATTATTTTACAACCAAAAAGGCATCAAGCTCTGATACTGATCTAGTAAAAGCAAGCGCTTCTTACTCGGCCACGGCAAGCAATCATAGCCTTCAGGTTGAAAGGCTTGCCCAGAGTGATACACGGTTTTCTAAGCAGTTAAATGATTCAGATTCCAGTTTTGCAGCTTTTGCATCGGATCAGACTTTCTCAATTACGGTGGCTTCTCCAACGGAAGAAGATGAAAATAATCGCGTATCGATTGATGTAACAATTTCGGCAGATACCTTTTCTAAGACAAATGATGAAGTTATGGCTAATGTGGCAAGTGCTATTAATGATGCATTTTATAATGCTATTGGAAATGAAACCATCGAACCGGATGAGAAAGCTATAGCATCTGTGGTAAAAGAGGAATCAGGCACTTCCAGGTTGGTTATGAAAAGCGCCCAAACCGGCTATGCCAATCGTCTTGAGATGATTGACAGCACTGATAGCTTACTGAGTTTTCTTGAAGTGAATAGCAGCAGCCAATATTCAGGCACATCAGGCGGTTATCTTCACAATGTGGGAACCGGTGAAACCGACAGCGAGCTGAATGCCAAGTTCACAGTTGACGGATTGACCATTTACCGTGATTCGAATACGGTCACCAATGTATTAACTGGTGTGACACTTAATTTGCTTGATACTTTTAATACTGATGAGACGGTAACTGTTAGTTCAGATATTGATGCAGTCAAAGGTTATGTCAATACCTTTATCAATGCCTATAATGATACACTTGATTTCCTTGGTAAAAATGCAATAGTGGATCCCGAGACAAAAAAGGTAGGCGCCCTGGCCTATGATAATACCTATCGTTCGATCATCAATGATTTGCGGAGTATGATCAGCGGCACAGTGGGTGGCGTCACGAACAGCACTTATGGTACACTCTTTTCAATTGGTATCGAAACAGATGCTGATGGTAAGTTAACCATCAAAGATGCTGAGAAATTTCAAAATGCTATGGACGCAAATCCCAATTATATCGGAGATATTTTTCGGCAGGCAGACAACGGGATTGCTGTCAAAATGGAAAACTATCTTGATAATTACGTAAATACCGGCGGACGTATTACCATTTCTCAGCAGTCAATTGATCGTCAGGTGACAGATTTGGATTCCCGTATCAAGACACTCGATGAATATTTACTTAAACGAGAAGACTCTCTTTTTGATGAGTTTGCCAGGATGCAGGATGCGATGGCCAAGTTATCCAGTCAGCAGGCCTATATGAGCCAATTTATGTATGCCAATATGAGATAATTC
>DSDE01000118.1 GCA_011049095.1 Fidelibacterota bacterium | reverse complement strand
CTGAGCTTGTCGAAGGGTCGAAGTGCGGTCACTGAGCGGAGTCGAAGTGTTGCTTAATTTGCACCTGTCCGTCCCCTGACGGATCAAGACAAATTAAGAAGAAAACGACTTATGAAACACAGGCCTATTTTGGGGATTAAAGTGAAAATTATCGAATCTAATCGGTTAACTCATTGTAAATAATGTGCTAATATTTGCTTTTTAGATTATTTAGGACAGCAGTAGCCTTTAGGCTTGAATAAGGGGGATATTGCTTATATATTCAAAAAGAAATGAATACTTTAAAAGCAAAGGGAAAGCATTTAAATCACCTGAATATCCAAATTAGAGTAAAAAAGAGTTCGATACTGCAGAAAGAGTATATATTTCATCTTTGTAATACGGCCTGAACTGCCGTAAATTTCCCTTGAAATGCAGGAGAGTAAATGATTAACCGGAAAGCATCAGCAAGAGAGAAAAAACGTGGAGCCGTATCTGAGGTCAAGGTGAATCTTTCAGATAAAGTGGCGCGGGAGGCTTTCATCAAGAGCCGTCTGGATATGCTCTTTTCTGATATCACCGATGCCTATGGTCAGACTCTGGCCTCAGAGCTGCGCCGCAGATTAGAATACACTATAAAAGTTTTTCACGAAGATACCATTTCATTGCTAAATGAAATGGCGGAGCATAACAGGGTAAAAATGCTTATGAATGATGAAATTCGTCAGGGGAAATCACTCCAAGAGCTTGTTCCTCAGCAGGCAGAAACTTTATTTGATGAAGATAGTCAGGCTCTAGAGCCAGGATATGAAGAGAGTCCTGAAGCTGCCGCTCTAATAGCCCCCGATAATGATGACTTGCCGATAATTCCCAGTAAAGATGAGCTGTTTCGTCCATTGTCAAAATCGAAGAGTTCTAATGAAGGAGATTTATGAAATTTGAAATTCGCCATATTCCCATTTGGCCTCTGTTTAAAGTAACTTTTTTTGTGTCATTGGTTCTTTTTTTTCTGATTATTCTTCTATTAGGCAATCAGATAATGGAGATGAGCAGTCAGATTTCGGGTGATAGCAGAATGGGCGGTACGCTGACTTTGTCGCTCCTAATCCTTATATCTGTCTCCCAGGCTTTTTTCTTTTCTCTATTTATTGCTGCCGGCGCTGCCCTATATAATTATTTCAGTCGCACATTTGGCGGTATTCAGTTTGACCTTCATGGCGATTTTGTCATTGAAGAGGAGATAATTGAAACAAAAGCCGCCGTCATAAAAGAAACAGAGGACTAGTATTTTGGAATCTCTATCCAGTATCCGCGTAAGATTTGCACCTAGTCCCACCGGCTATCTTCACATTGGCGGCGCTAGAACCGCTCTTTTTAATTTTCTCTTTGCCCGAGCGAATGGCGGGAAGTTTTTACTTAGAATAGAAGACACCGACCTAGAGCGCAGCAGCGAGGCGATGATTCAATACATTCTTGACGGTCTAAATTGGTTGGGGATTTCTCCAGATGAGCCCTATGTTTTGCAATCTGAAAACCGCGGCAAACACATATCGGCCGCCAATAAATTGTTGAATGAGGGAAAGGCCTATCGCTGCTTCTGCACAAAGGATGAGCTGGAGATCCAAAGAGAAAAAGCCCAAAGTGCAGGAAAAGTTTATCGCTATTCAGGCGCTTGCCGTTCACTTTCTGATGAAGCCATCAAGGAAAATTTGGCAGCCAAAATGCCATATACCGTAAGGCTTAAGATTCCAGATGGTGTAATCCGCTTTAAGGATATGGTATTTAAAAAGATAAGTGTAAATAACAGTGAGCTGGATGATTTTATCATTCTCCGGAGCGATGGTACACCAGTTTATCAGTTGGCGGTGGTGGTGGACGATGCTGAAATGGGAATTAGCCACGTCATTCGTGGTGAAGATCATCTCTCAAACACGCCCAAACAGATTTTACTCTATCTGGCCCTTGAATTGCCCGTGCCGCAGTTTGCCCATCTGCCGCTAATTTTAGGCAATGATGGCAAACGCTTGAGCAAACGCTTTGGCGCCACGAGTGTTGGGGAGTTTCAGGAGCTGGGTTTCATACCTGAGGGGGTTAATAATAGTTTGGCTCTTTTGGGATGGTCGCCAAAATCAAATCAAACTATTTTCACATTGGAAGAATTGACAGCGCAGTTTGATATGAGCGGGATTTCCAAAAAAGGGGCAATTTTTGATTTTGACAAAATGAAATGGATAAATGGCCAGCATTTGACTTGCTTGCCTGCTGAAAATCTTTTTGCTCGCGTGGCAAATGCCTGGCTGGATAAGGGTTTTATTGAGGAAAAAGAAATAGAGAATCGGCACGATTATCTTTTACGGTCTATTGACTTGCTGAAAGAGAGGGTACGTTTAGTCAATGAGTTTGTCACTTTTGGGTCTTGGTTTTTCACTGACCCGGCTGATTATGATGAGGAAGGTGTAAAGAAGCATTGGGAAAGTTCTGACAGCAGTCTGCTTCTTTCCCGACTTTTAGAAAAGTGGCAAAATTTAGCCTCTTTCTCTGAAGAGATGACAGAGCGTACGCTTCGTCAGCTTGCCGATGAGCTGGAAATTAAAGCAGCCAGGCTGATTCATTCAGTGCGCCTGGCTGTCACTGGGTTCACCGTCAGCCCGAGTCTTTTTGCCGTTTTGGCGCATCTGGGAAAGGAGACGGTTATTCGACGCATTAGACTGGCGCTATCGTTCATCAAAAATAATAGCGGAAAGCAATGATTCAGAAAGCATTCATCGCGCTCTTTTGTTTACCATTTTTTCTTTTCGCAGAGCTGATGCCAGAAAAAGTGCTATCTATTTTTGAGTTTGAAAATCGCAGCGGTGATCCTGCGCTAAATTATTTGGAAACCCGTCTTCCAGATATCCTGAATGAGCAGAGACTGCGCCTTCCAGAGTATTATTTTACCAGAGACAGACAATTGGCTGATCCCCGTGATTATGTGGTCAGCCAGCAAATTCCCCAGATACGTTTTGCTGTGCTGGGTAAATATTCACACCAGGTTTTGGAAAACAAATTGCTCATAACATTG
>DSDE01000057.1 GCA_011049095.1 Fidelibacterota bacterium | reverse complement strand
TCATAGGCGGCGTGGGCAGTTTCGGTGCGATTCCAGGAAGCCTCAATGCGCAGACGGCTGCTGAGTGGCAAAACGGGGCGTGTCTGCAGCGAAAATTCAATTCCTTCAGAAAGGATAGAGGCGCTGTTTTCATAGCGGGAATAGTAGGTCCAGACCGAATCGCGAATGCTTTTGCCAGACGTATCAGGCCAGACCGGGTAATCATATTTATAGCGAAAGATGGGAATGATGTCCGATTGAATAAAGCCGTCTTTCGTCTGATTGCGATATAAACTTAGGGAAAAGCCAAAATTCCCTAATTCCAGATCGCCGCCAAGCTCCATTTTTTTTTGGCGGCTGGCTTTGAGATGGGGGTTGTGCCGCTGATAGATTTCTGTAGAAACAATGACCCGTCGTAGAGAATCAATGTCGTTATATTCGTTGATGTCATCCAGGTCATAATAGATGGGGTTGGGATAGAGCATAGCCAGAGTGGGGGATTTAGCCGTCATGCCATAGCCAAAGCGGAGGCGGCTCTTGGGTGTAGGCGAAAGCATAAAATTGGCTCGGGGCTGTAAGGCATCTCCCCAATGGCGAGAAAAGGGTTCATTTTCACCAAATTGATCATATCTCAGGCCTAGCTGCAGGTCCCAGGGAATTCCCCAAACACCCTTTATCCTGTTTTCTGCATAAAGAGCCGTGAGCCAAAGGTCGGGCGTCTCGCTGTAGGCGCGGGGCCGGCTGCGCATTGCAGAATTGATGGAAGGTGGAAGGAGGGGATCAAAAATCCGGCCTTCGCCATTATTTCCTTCTCGCTGCAGTGTGAGTCCGCTGCTAATCTGATGGCTGATATTGCCAGTCTGT
Organism: Fidelibacterota bacterium; assembly: GCA_011049095.1. Taxonomy (GTDB): domain Bacteria; phylum Fidelibacterota; class Fidelibacteria; order Fidelibacterales; family DSDE01; genus DSDE01. Next base: position 2,201 of record DSDE01000057.1, on the reverse strand, counting down.
AGTTTCCCTTGATAATCTGCATGAAGTTGGTCTGTTTCGGCCAGACCCTTGACCCAAAGCTGGCTGATATAATGCTGTACGTAGGCGCCTTCCTGCACGCCCGAGGTCATCCTGTCGGTGATGTAAGTATTGTCCACACTTACCAAGCGCTTGGCATAGGAATTTTGCCGGTTACGGTTCAGTGAAATATTGATATTCAGCTTGTGTTCAGGCTGGATCAGCCACTGAGTCTGGGAATTCCAGCGAAAGATGGCGTCACGGTTGTAGCGCTCTGTCTGCATCAAATCGCCTTCTCTCAAACCCTGTTCATCGAAAGTACGGGTGATGTAAAAGCGCTGGGTGAGCGTAAGACGGTTTTTCCCTAAACTGACTCGGTGATTGAGCTGTCCGGAGAGGCGCGTATAGTCGTAATCTTTAATCCGCGGGTCACGGGCGCTATTGGCAGCATTTAGATTCAGGCTTACCGTGTGGCTGCTGATCTTGATTCCGCCATTAAGATTGAGTTCCTGATCCTGAAGATTGGTCTTGTATTTCATACGCAAAGGGTCTGGGCTGATTTTTGTCTGGACTTTTACAACACCGCTGGTGAGATCGCCATATTTTGAAGAAGGCACGCCGCGGATGATTTCCACAGACTCAATGTTATCAGCAGGAATCTGCCTTAAATCCACGCCACTGTTTTCAGTGGTGCGCTGTACCGTACCGGAATTGGCATCGGTGTCAATTTGCAGATTGGCATTATTGGAAATGCGATTGTCGTCAATGATGACCTGGGTTCCCAGATATTCATTGCGGTCAGCCGTCCCTTCCACGCTGCTGCTGCGAATGGCTGCCTGACGAACGGCAGTCAGGCCGGGATTTTGAAAGGCCCTGCCCGGTAGAAGCTGCAAGACATCCCCCAGAGAGCTGGCCTGCAAGTGTTCAATTTCGCCTGAGCGGATTTCGCTGACAGAGGCAGCCTGGTCTGGCAGTAAGTCTCTGTCGGCCAAGACGGTGATTCCACCAATTTCAAAAGCCTCACGCTGCAGAAAAAAATGAAGGGGAAGCTCCATATCAGGTGAAATATTCAGTGTATCAATGAAGGTTTTGAAGCCGATGTAGCTGATGATGACAGCTTGGGGACCCGAATTCAATTTTATGGAGAAGTAGCCGTCATAGTCAGTGGCGGCGCCTTTTTCTTCCTCGGGAAAAAGGACATTTGCGCCGGCCAGGGTTTTCCCTTCTGCCGTAAGAACCCGAGCGCTGAGCAAAAGCTCGTCGGCCACAAGCGACACTGCCGCCAGTATTGACAGCAGTATCGCAATTATTTTAAATTTTAACATTAAATTTATTGAGACGAAATGATTTGATAGGGCTCTTCTGCTGTAAAAGGATTATCAAATTCTCGTGTGCTGCCGTCTTTAAGAAAGACTTTCATCTTTGGCGCTTTGATTTTCTCCACAATCTGGAGAGAATCAAGCTGCACGGGGTCAAAATAGACTTGCCCGATTGCCCTGTCTGTGTAATCTGTGCGGAAGCGGACGATGCCGTCATATTCACTCATGTGACTGATAAAGTAACTCATAGAGCGGCTGTAGCGGCTATTTTCTGCTTCCGGCATGCCAAATTCAAAGATACGCAGATTCTCTATAGAATATTTTTCATATTCATTGAAGCTGCGGTCTGCTTTAGGGAAAAAGGCTAAAATGTATTCCCTGATAGAAACGGATTCTAAGGCTGTCCACTTTGTCGGTTTAAAATCTACTCTGATGATTTCTTTTTTACCGTTTGTCTCTTTTTCATATTTCCCCATGCCAATGATTTTCTGAATAGCATCACCATCAATTTCAGCGCCATTGTAGAAAATTTCCACCATTACCGGCTCACCGAATTGGGTCTTGAATGCATAAACTGCCGGTGAGCTTTGTAGCATATAGAAAAGATCGTAATTGTCATGGCCGTCAAATAGTTCATAAACGCCAATTTGCAGGACGTTTACGGTTTTTGCCTCTTCTGGCGGCATACGGATTTTATATTTGGAAGGGCTGAAGATTGCACGGCGAATTCCCGAAGAGTCAATACGTGCCGGATCATAATAGATTAGCGCCCGTTTTCCCTTGGCGTAGGCATCCAGCCCAACAATAGCTGGGTTTCGGCTGAGTTTTCCCCGGAGTGATTTCGCGCTGCCAAAGCATTTGATAGTCCGCAGGCCGGTCATTTCC
>DSDE01000397.1 GCA_011049095.1 Fidelibacterota bacterium | reverse complement strand
GGATATCATCAACCTTATTTTTAAACCTGGCTTCAGCACTGCTGAAAAAATCACTGACGTCAGCGGTCGCGGCGTGGGTATGGATGTGGTACACAGCAATATCAGCCGGCTTAACGGCACCGTAGAAATAGATTCTGTTATCGACCAGGGAACTGCTTTTATCGTTAAGCTGCCCTTAACCCTCACCATTATGTCAGGCATGGTCGTCAGTGTTTACGATGAAGTTTATATTATTCCCCTCACCAGCATTGCTGAAACCCTTAAATATAATCCCAAAATGATCTCTCATGTCAGAGGACAGGAAGTCCTCAGGCTTCGCAATTCTGTCCTGCCCTTGCTTCGTTTAGAAAAAATTCTTAACGTGCCTAATATGCAGGAGATTTCTTCGAAAGAGCGCTATATTGTGGTCGTAAATGTGGCAGAGCGGCTTATTGGGCTCGTTGTTACCGGACTTTTGGGTCAGGAAGAAACGGTCGTGAAATCTCTTGGGCATACTTTGGGGAAAGTGCTGCACCTCACTGGCGCTACAATTCGCGGCGATGGCAAAGTAAATTTGATTTTGGATGTTCCAGAAATAATTGAAACCAGCTTAGGATAAACCGTGATACGAATACTGACCATAGATGATTCAGCTTTTATGCGCAAAGCGCTCCAGTTAATGCTGGAGTCAGACCCTGAAATAAAAGTCATCGGCAGCGCCCGGGATGGTGAAGAAGGTGTGCGTAAAGTGAAGGAATTGCGACCTGACATCATCACTCTTGATATTGAAATGCCAAGAATGGGTGGTCTGGAAGCCCTTGATCTGATCATGAAAGAGGCGCCAACTCCTGTCTTGGTCGTCAGCTCTCTGACGACTGAAGGCGCAAAGGTAACATTAGAAGCCTTAGACCGTGGCGCTGTGGATTTCATTCCCAAAACACAATCGTTTGTCGCCATTGATATCACAAATATCAAAGGTGATTTGATTGAAAAGATAAAAACCATCGCCCGAAAAGAGCGTCGGCGGCGATTTATGCGGCCTGAAACCGTCAAGAGACCCTCGATTAAGCCCTCTGGCACTGGCGGAACAGCAACAGAACAGCCAGCAGCAAAAAGTCAAGACGAAAAGATCTATGATTTATCCATGTTTTCCCCCAGAGCATTATCTATTGGTGTCAGTACTGGCGGGCCTCCTGTTGTGCAAAAAATAATCAGCTCCCTGCCGGAAAACTTTCCAATGCCTATTTTTATTGCTCAGCACATGCCTGGATCTTTCACTAAATCATTTGCCCAGCGACTTAATGAGCTTTCGAAGGTCAGCGTAAAAGAAGCAGAAGATGGAGAAGAGGCCAAGAGGGGCGTTGTTTATGTTGGTCGAGGCGGCGACCATCTCATCTTGCAGCGGCGTGGCATCAGACAGATTATTCGTCTCAGCAAAGAGCCAGCAAATCTTCTTTATCACCCATCCGCCGATGTGCTGTTCAAGTCGGTGGCCGAGCTTTATGGCGGCCAAAACCTTTCTCTGATTCTCACCGGAATGGGGCGTGATGGTGTGATAGGTCTGAGAGAAATTTACAAAAGAGGTGGAAAAATCTTAGCGCAGAATGAGGAGACTTGTATTGTATATGGAATGCCCAAAGCCGCTGTTGACGAAAAATTAGCCCACGCTGTTCTTTCAGTGGACGGGCTGATTCGTTCCCTCGCCACTATATCCGGTAAGTAATGAAAGGAAAGCTCTTCTGAAAAAAATTAAAGTCCTCCTGATTGCGCTGCTGACCGCGCTAATGGCAGAGGCAAGCTCCCTGCCAGAATATAGTTTATATCCTATTCTCGAGCCAGATAGAGCATTGACGTCCATCAATGCGATTGTACAAGACTCCACTGGATTTTTATGGTTTGCCAGCCAACACGGGCTGCACCGCTACGATGGCAAAAGCTATAAAAGTTACTATAGTGACAGCCTCTCTACTACATTGCTAAATGCACATTTCCTGACCGCTCATTATGATTTCAAAGGCCGCATCTGGCTTGGAACTCTACACGGTGGCTTCCATCTTTTTGATCCGCTCTATGAAACTTTTTTTCCCTTTATTATTCCAAGCAGCAATCCTAAGGATAATACCATATCATATTTTGCCAACGCTCCAAGCGACTCTTTCCTATATATTCTCACAGGCGGACATAAAATCTATCGCTTTAACCTTAATTCTCTGCGCTTAGACAATTCCGACGCCTTGGATTTTATTAACCACAGCGCTGATATCAAAAAAATCTACGCCATCTATCTCTGGGACGCCAATACAATCTGGTTAGGCGTTGATGAAAACAGGCTGGTGAAATTTAACTTGAAAAATAAAACAAAGCGCATTTATTCCCTTCCTGATAGCCCCCGCCTCCAGCCCGGCCGTATCCGCCACATTACCAAAAACCGTTTTCGACGCCTGCTAATTACCTATAACAAAAAAGCTCTTTATGATTTTAATCCTGAAACTGGCTTTTTCAATCTCATTTATCCCGTTGGTGACAGCCGAGACCATATCAACGAGAGCTTTTTGCGCAGCTTTGAAGACCAATATGGCAACTACTGGCTATCAGCAAGCAAGGACCTTATTCATATTGATCCCACAAGTTACCATTCTCGTGTGTATAATGTATATTTTCCTGACGCCAATCCAATGGAGTCAAACAACCGTTATCCTCTTTTTGAAGACAGGCAAGGAATTCTCTGGACTACCACTAACAAAGGCGTTCATCGGTTAATTCGAAAATCCCCAGTTTACTACCATCTCGACACAAAAGATTCCGAGTTCCAAAAAAACAACAACAATATTATTGCCACTCTTGCTGCGGACTATAAAAACCAGATTTGGCTGGGTGGCCAAAGCGGTTTATATCGGATTGAAAAGAATAGAAAAGAGCTTATCAATGTAGATTTATCAGAAAAATGGTCATCCTCGCGTATTTACAAGCTCCTGGAACATCCAGCCGGTACCCTTTGGATCGCCGGAAATAATTTTTTAGGAAATATTGACGTTAATACAGGAAACATTAAATCCCTCTTTGACAGCACCGGCTTCAGGG
>DSDE01000243.1 GCA_011049095.1 Fidelibacterota bacterium | reverse complement strand
GCATATATGAATCACTACTTTATGAGTAAATTTGACAACGAACCTGAACTGCCGACTATGCCTGCTGATTCCATAATGTCTGCAAGCTGGGCAGAGAGCACTATTCTCTATAACGGTCGCCCAGTGACGTCTCTCTTTGCCACCGGTGAAATACCCAAAAACCCCAAAGGCAATTTTTATCATTACTGGACTTTGCCATTAGACCATCCCGATTATCCAGGTATAGGTCTCTCTGATCCTGATTATGGGCTGGTCATAAAGTATAGTTTTTAAAACAATTTATCTTATTTCACTTTTTTAAATTGCTTGGAAAATCATTATGGATAAGATCGTTTGCAGTAAACAAAGATTTACAAAAAAAGGTTTTACCCTAGTTGAGCTGATTCTGATTATTGCTATATTAGGCATTTTATCAGCGGTTGCAATACCACAATTTTATTCTATGGAAGATACTGCCCACAACTCCACTATGAAGCAATACTATATCGAAATTAAATCTGCTATTCAAATGTATTCCTATAACAGTTTGAAAAATCTTCAATCCTATCAATATCCCATCCCTACAGAAAACAACCGCTTGGATACTTTGCTATTTGATCAGTGCACGCCGGCGCTGACGTATGAACCCTACAGCGACACCGAAGGGTTTTTTGTTTATTCGATAGCTTCGACGAAATATTATTTGAAGTACAGCTATGCAGCTGGTTCGCCTAATAGTTACAGCCTGAGTCCCACACCGGAGGAGAGTGTGCGCTGGGCAGCAGAAAAGTTTTGATAAAATCGGTGGTTTTAAGGGATGTGAGAGATTATATTCTCAAGATGAAGATGCAAAAAAACAGTGGTTTTTCTCTTATCGAGATTATAATGGTTATTGCTATTTTGGGTACGACTTTGATTATTGTAATACCTCGTTTTGCGGATATGCTCAGCAATATGAATACCTTTACTGCTGTCCGCCAGGTGGAGAGTGATCTCAATTACTGCCGTGAATGGGCGCTGAATCGGCGTGATACCATACGGGTGGAATTTAATACCTCAGCCAATCCGGCGCAGAATGGCTATACAGTTCATATTGGTGACAGCCTTCGCCTGGCTGATGGGAGCTATGGCCTCAGCAATACCCGGCACCCCTTTCACCCGGACCGAAATTTTATTATCACCCAGGAATTGGATAATGTAAACATCCAGGCTGCCACCTTTGTGCACACCGTTAAAAATCCCGTCAGTGGCGCAAATTATTCGGCACAGAATCTTTTTTTTAACAATATGGGGAAACCGATACTCACCAGCAATGGTGTCCTTGTCGTCAATGGCAAAACCATCACCATAGATTTTGAAACAGGGGAGCTTACGGTCAATTAGATGAAGAATTTGCGGAATAAATCAATTCGCGGCTTTACCCTGACAGAGGTCATTGTATTTATTTTGGTTGCCGGCATTGTTTTTGTGCCGCTGATCCTCATCATCTCCAATATTCAGCACCGGGCAAATTACGCCGATATGCGAACTATTATGACCAATCTGGCGATGGAGCGTATGGACTTTATCCGCAGTAAAGCTTTTGATGAAAATGCCGATGCGCCTTATACAGCGCCGGCGAATTTGGGTCCGGATGGCGGTGAATTTTTTCTGGGTCTCTATGATGATTGTGATGATTTTAACGGCCTTGTTGAGGATTATAGCAATTATCTTGCTGATTTTCCTGCGTTTACAAGAACAACCGAAGTTTCTTATGCAGACACATCAAATAACGAGATAATTGACGTAAATCTGCCCACCAAGCTGAAACGAATCACGGTTACAGTTTCCCACAGTGAATTTCCTGATGTACAGGTGATCTCTCTGATGGGAGCCAGGGAGATTCTCAAGTGATTAAGCTCAATCAGCGTGGCTTCACCTTTATTGAAATTGCCGTCACTTTTCTTATCCTTGGCATTGTTGGCGCTATGGCTATTCGTGTTTCCGGGCCGGCGATGGATCGCATTGAAACTGCTATGAATAAACAGACAATCGTTCGGGCCAACCGTATTTTTATGAGCAGCTTTTATCGGGAAATAAAAATGATGGCGCCGCCGCAAGAGGGCGTAGATACTTATTTGGAAATTGCTTTAGCAAATCAAATTCGCTGGCAGCGTTATGTGAGAGGTGAATTTATTACTTTGGAATATCAGATCACCGGCAATACCATCACGCGAAGAGTCTATCAGGATGGCGCCTGGAGCACGGCAAAAGTTGTTTTAAACAATGTGGATGCCACCAACACCAATTTTGTTTATTTGAATGCCAGCGGCGGCACATTATCGCAACCCATTGCCAATCGTGAGCAAGTGCGTATTGTGCGTATCAACCTTAGACAGCAAAATGGCGATGCCATCTTCGTTACCCGCCGAGACATCTATCTGGAAAACCTGAGGGATTAATTTAAATGTTCAATTTTGAGTTTTTAATGATGAAAAAAGCAGCGTGAAAGTTGGCGATGCGTAAAAAGAAAAAATTTATCTTGACCACCGAGTCAATTCCCCCTCTTAGAGAGCATGTCCCGAGACTTCGGGAGGGTAGGGAGACTTGGCTGTTTCACTCAACTGAAGCCAATCACAAAACTCTTGTATCTGCGCCCAATCAAAGCCAAAGCACCCTCCCCAATTCAAAATTCAAAATTCAAAATTTAAAATTATCCGCCTCCCGTGGTTTTGCCCTTGTCAATTCGGCCATCGTTTTGATGCTTTTGATGGCTATGCTGCTCTATTTTCTCAATTACAGTGTCAGCAGCAGCGGCGAAGGCGGCACCGGCTATCTCCTCGGTGAGCAGGCCTATCTTGCGGCTCTTTCCGGTGTGGAATACTTGTATGACTATATGGAGAATAATAATCTGACAACCCAGACCATTGGCCCTATTGAGCTGGGAAACAGCCGCTTTACCATCAAAGTTCAGCAGCTTCCCAAAAACCTCAAGGAGGTCCTCGTCATCGGCGAGGCCGGCAGCGGCTTAGACAGACACGAGCGGGTCATCCAGATGTCTGCCAATACCGCGCCCAGAATTTTCTTTCCAGATTATCCTATGATATCGG
>DSDE01000238.1 GCA_011049095.1 Fidelibacterota bacterium | reverse complement strand
TCTTCTTTATTTATCACAAATTCACATTGCCCCAAGTAGAAAAAGAGGGTAATGCTGCTGAAATTAGCCGCTTTTTCAAGGAATTTCTTGATACCTTTGTCCTTTTCTTTAAGAAAGAGAAGATCGGCCTGGCCATTGCTTTTCTCTTGCTTTATCGCCTGGGTGAATCCCAACTGGTAAAGCTTGCATCACCTTTTCTGCTGGATGCACAGGAGGCCGGCGGTCTGGGGCTTACCACCGGGCAGGTAGGCTTTGTTTATGGCACCGTTGGCATTTTGATGCTGACTTTAGGCGGCATTCTCGGCGGCATTGTGGCGGCTCGAAATGGTTTGAAATACTGGATATGGTGGATGGCCATCGCCATTAACCTTCCCAATACGGTCTATATTTATCTCAGCCAGGCTCAGCCCGATAGTTTTTTCATCATCAATCTTTGCGTGGGCATTGAGCAATTTGGCTATGGATTTGGTTTCACAGCTTATATGCTCTATATGATAGCGGTAGCCGATGGCAAATACAAAACAGCTCATTTTGCCATCGCCACAGCCTTTATGGCCCTGGGAATGATGATTCCCGGTATGGTGAGCGGCTGGATTCAGGAAATCGTTGGCTATCAGCATTTCTTTATCTGGGTACTCCTGGCGACGATTCCCGGCTTTACACTCATCAAATTTCTGCCCATTGATCCGGAATTTGGCAAAAAAGAGAAAGCATGATTTTTCATCGCCCATAAGAATCAGGATATTTGAAGCGGTCTATCTGCAATGAAATGAAAAAGGAGAGAGAGGAATGGCAGAACAAAGCAAACGCCTGGTGAGCCTGGATGTATTTCGGGGCGCCACCATCGCGTTGATGATTTTGGTGAATACGCCAGGAAGCTGGAAATATGTCTATGGGCCGCTGCGCCACGCCGCCTGGCATGGCTGCACACCTACCGACCTGGTTTTCCCGTTTTTTCTGTTTATCGTGGGTGTGGCAATGTGGTTTGCCTTTGGAAAATATGACCACAGCCTCAACAAAAAATCTGCACAGAAGGTGCTGAAGCGGACCTTTCTGATTTTTCTCATTGGTTTACTGATGAATTGGTATCCTTTTTGGGACCGACCTTTTGAAACACTGCGGATAATGGGCGTTTTTCAGCGGATTGCCCTGGCTTATGGTCTGGCCTCACTGCTGGCGCTGACCACCAATAAAAAGCAGCAAATCTGGTCAGCGGCAGGCATTCTCATTGGCTACTGGCTGCTGATGCTCCTCTTTGGCGGAGATGATCCTTTTGGAAAAGAGCTGAATCTGGTGCGAAAAATCGACCTTTTCATCCTTGGTGAAAAGCATCTCTACAAAGGTTTTGGACTCCCTTTTGATCCTGAAGGCCTATTCAACACCCTGCCGGCAGTGGTGACAGTGCTGTTGGGCTACTGGGCAGGACAATTTATCCAGGAGACAAAAGACCGGCTGAAAGTGGTCAATGAACTCTATTTCTATGGGCTGGTGTCGTTGGCAGCCGGTGTGGTCTGGGGCGCATTTTTCCCCATTAATAAGGCGCTGTGGACCAGCAGCTATGTGCTTTATACCGGTGGCTGGGCATTAGTTGTGCTGGCCTTTATGATTAGCCTCATTGACCTGAAGGGCTATCAGGGTTGGACCAAACCCTTTGTGGTTTTTGGCACCAATCCCCTTTTTGTCTATGTGCTGTCGGTGCTCTGGGTGAAAACGGGTTACTATATGATTAAATGGAATACTGCGGCAGGAGAAAAAACAAATCTTCTTGGCTGGCTCTATGCACATGTCTTCGTCCCCATTGCCGGCAGTATGAACGGCAGTCTGCTTTTTGCCGTCAGCCACATCGTGGTTTATTGGCTGATATTAAGCATTCTCTATAAAAAGAAAATTTTCATAAAGATATAGGAGAATAAATGAAATATTTCACAGTTATGATTTTAATGAGCTTTTTCATCAGCGCTTGCGGTCCGGCAAAAAGTGAATCTCAGCCGCAGACGGTTGTGAAAACCGGCATCGAAGTTCTGCAGACCCGCAAATTTGACATTCTCAAAGGTAAAAAAGTGGGACTCATCACCAATCAGACGGCCATTAACAGCAACTTTGAAAGCGCCATTGACCTGCTTTATCAGTGCAAGGATCTAGAGCTTGTGGCTCTTTATGCGCCAGAGCACGGTGTTCGCGGTGATTATACTGCCGGTGAAAAGGTGGGAAATTACAAAGACGAAGCTACGGGCGTGCAGGTTTATTCGCTTTATGGCAAGTATCGCAAGCCCAATGCTGAAATGCTGAAAAATGTGGAGCTGCTGGTTTTTGATATTCAGGATATCGGCAGCCGCAGCTACACCTATATCAGCACTATGGGTGTTTGTATGGAAGCCGCCGCTGAGCACAAGATACCCTTTGTGGTGCTGGACCGTCCCAACCCGCTGGGTGGAAAACGCATCGAAGGCAATATTGCGGAAGAGGGCTTTTTCAGCTTTGTAAGTCAGTTTGCCATTCCCTATGTACACGGTCTTACTGTGGGTGAATTGGCTCAGCTTCTTAATGGTGAAGCTCTGCTTAATGGCGGTGTCTCCTGTGAGCTGACGGTGGTGCCGATGGAGGGTTGGCACCGTGATATGTCTTTTGAAGATACTGGTTTGCCGTGGGTGCTCAGCTCACCTCACATTCCCCATGCTTATTCGGCAGCTTACTATACTGCCACCGGCGTCTTGGGAGAATTGGGTGTCATCAGTGAAGGGGTCGGTTATACACTGCCCTTTCAGGTTTTGGCTGCACCCTGGATTGATGCATTTACTATCACCAAAGAGATGAACGCCCTGAATCTGCCTGGTGTCACCTTTCGGCCCATAATTTTCAAGCCCTATTATGGCAAATATCAGGGTCAGAAGATGCAGGGAGTGCAGATTCATATTCAGGATTATACAAAAGCGCCTCTGTTGCCGATCCAGTTTCATTTTATGGAAGTGCATCACCGGCTCTATCCCGATAAAGATATTTTTGAAATGTCACTCAATCGCCACAGTATGTTTGACAAGGTGAATGGCAGCTCCAAGATTCGTGAGATATTCTCAAAGAGCTATAAAT
>DSDE01000227.1 GCA_011049095.1 Fidelibacterota bacterium | reverse complement strand
TAGCATGAAACAAGACCTGACCCGCAATTTTTGTATTATTGCTCATATTGATCATGGAAAATCCACATTAGCTGACCGACTTTTAGAAGAGACAGGCACATTGCAGAAATTCCAGATGAAAGAGCAGATTCTGGATAATATGGACCTGGAGCGTGAGCGTGGCATTACGATTAAAAGCCATCCCATCAAATTGACTTATAAAGCAAAGGATGGCAAAATTTATAATCTGAATCTTATCGACACGCCAGGGCATGTTGATTTCAGCTATGAAGTGAGCCGCTCTCTGGCAGCCTGTGAAGGGGCGCTGCTTTTAGTGGATGCCTCTCAGGGTGTCGAAGCCCAGACTGTATCCAATGCCTATCTGGCGATGGAAAATGATCTGACTATCATTCCGGTTATCAATAAAGTTGACTTGCCAGGGGCTGTTGTAGAAGATGCCAAGCACCAGATTGTTGATTTACTAGGTTGCACAGAAGATGAGATTATACTCACCAGCGCCAAAACCGGACTGGGGATAGATATTTTACTGGAAGAAATTATCCACCGCATTCCATCTCCTGCACCTCTGTCAGATAAGCCTGTTCGCGCTTTGATTTTTGATAGTGTTTTTGACAGTTACCGTGGCGCTATACCCTATATTCGATTGATGGAAGGCACACTGAGACCAGGCACAAAGATGAAAGCCTTTGCCACAAATGAATTATATGAAATTACTGAAGTAGGGACTTTTCATCTTCAGCGGGTGAAGCAGGATAAGCTGGAAGCCGGTGATGTTGGCTATGTGGTGGCTCAGATAAAAAATATCCGCGATTTACGTGTGGGAGATACCATAACAACCACCGATTGGCCGGCGGAGGCGCCTCTCAAAGGCTATAAAGAGATGAAGCCTATGGTTTTCAGCGGACTTTATCCAGTGAATGCCGATGACTATGAAGAGCTGCGATATAGCCTTGAAAAATTACAGCTTAACGATGCTGCCCTTCGTTTTGAACCTGAGACATCTACTGCCTTAGGTTTCGGCTTTCGTTGCGGCTTCCTGGGTATGCTCCATCTGGAGATTATTCAGGAGCGGCTGGAACGGGAATTTAACCAAAACCTGGTGACCACAGTGCCCAATGTCGCTTATCAAGTGCAGCTTTCGAGCCGTGAAATTTTCCTAGTTGAGACTCCTGCAAAGATGCCGGATATGGGCATTTTAGAAAAAATTGAAGAGCCCTATGTGAAAGCCGAGATTATTGCTCCGGCAGAATATCTCGGAAATCTGATGAAGTTAGCTATGGATAAGCGGGGAATCTATCTAAATACACACTATCTCGATAAGACAAAGGTGCAGCTCCTATATGAAATTCCCTTATCAGAAGTGATTTTTGATTTTTACGACCGCCTGAAAACAGTCAGTCGTGGATATGCCTCATTTGATTATGAATTTATTGGTTATCGTGAAGCCAAATTGGTTAAGCTGGATATTCTTATTCTCGGTGAGCCAGTAGACGCGCTTTCCATTATTGTGCACAATGACCGGGCCTATAATCAGGGTCGCCGGCTGGTAGAAAAATTGCGTTCCTTGATTCCCCGGCATCTTTTTGATGTGCCGGTGCAGGCTGCAATAGGAAACAGGGTGATTGCCCGGGAAACAGTGAAAGCCCTGAGAAAGAATGTCACTGCCAAGTGCTATGGCGGTGATATCACCCGTAAACGCAAACTTCTCGAAAAGCAAAAAGAGGGCAAAAAACGTATGAAACAAGTAGGCAGAGTTGAGGTGCCTCAAGAGGCTTTTCTAGCTGTTTTGCAAATCGATGATAAATAAGCTTGGCTTTACATTTTGCCCTTTCTATATTTATTCAGGATGAATCAATTATCTTTTTCTAAACAGGAGGGAGAGAATGGACGAAGTTGACTTGATGCAATTTAAGTTTTTTCAGAGCATAAGTGAAACAGACCGTGAGAGAATCGCCTCTTTGATGGAGCCATTGCATTTAAAAAAGGGAGAGACCCTATTCCTGGAAGGCGAAAGCGGGCGGGACCTCTATTTTGTCTTGGAAGGCAGGGTAGATATATTGATTCGTATGGTGGAAAAAACCCTTCACGAGAATAAAGTATCCACAATAAAAAGCGGAGAAATAATTGGCGAACTGAGTTTTCTCGATGGTCAAAAACGAAGCGCTAGCTCACTGATTCGAAATGATGCGCTTCTCTATAAATTGCCATACAACAAAGCTATTGAATATTTTGACAGCCATCCGGAAGTGGGATATGTTTTTATGCGGGAAATTGCTAACAGTCTGGCAGATCGGTTGAGAACGGTCAACCTTATGTGGCGAAACAGCATACCATACGCCCTGTAATATGAGTCAGATACTACTACACAGCGGCAAGATTTACACCAATGATGGCGAGACTGCTGCCGGCGATTCGCTGTTAATCAATGGGAATCTGATTCTTGCCATTGGTAAAAAATTGGACCTGATGCAAAGATGCGCCCCCGATGCCTTTATCTATGATTTGGAAGGACGAATTGTTTTTCCAGGTTTCATAGACAGCCACCTCCACCTGTCAGAGTGGGCACGCAGGGAGGCCTCATACGATTTGGAGCCCTATAAAAGGCTCAGCGACCTGCTTCATTTCCTCAAAACAGAAAATCACGGGGCTGAATGGGTCATTGGCTATGGATGGAACGCCAATCTTTGGGAAGAAAAAAGGCTTCCTGGCGCCGATGATCTGCTATTTTACAATCTCGGGCAAAAAGTCATATTTTTCAGTAAGGATTGGCATAGTGTCTGGGTGAATGATGCTGTCATTGATTTGCTTGATCCAGCACAGCTTACTGGATACATCGACAAAAAGCTGGTGGATACAAACCGATTAGGCCAGCTTACCGGCATATTCAGGGAAGAGGCAATGAGCAAACTCATCTCACCAATGGTGGCGAAGCTGCCCAATCCCTTTTTTGATCAAGCAACGGCATATTATCCACATCTCTATAAAAATGGTATCACTGGTGTGCATACAATGGAGACTTTTGAAGATTATAAGCGGTTGCGGCGCATTTATCAATATCAAGTCAATAGAGGACCCCGACTTGGCATTTATATATATCATGATGATGC